>CAZTHW010000013.1:0-20765 GCA_964613595.1 uncultured Desulfobacteraceae bacterium
GGTCCAGTATCGGAAACAGCACCAGTGAGATGCCCACGGCCACCCCCAGCCGCATCCGCATTGGAGCCTGCGAACTGGTAAAAATGGGCAGAGAGCCCACAGCCGCGGCCATGCGGGCCAGAATCGCCATAAAGACGTACCAGCTCTGCATTGAAAAAAGTTCAATTTCCAATGATCATGCTCCCGAGGATCTCATTGGCCAGTCCCACCACGATATTCAGAATCCATGGGGCGAAAATGACCAGTGCGACCAGCACTGCAACTATCTTTGGGGCAAATGTCATGGTCTGCTCGTTGATCTGGGTGGCGGCCTGAAAAATGCTCACCACCAGGCCGATCACCAGGCCGGCGATCATCATGGGAGAAGCCGCCAGCAAAACTGCGCCCACCGCCCTCCGGATCAATTCAACCACCATTTCTTCGGTCATTGCAAATTCCTTCCTGCCAAGAATCCGACACAATCAAATTGTGCGTGATGTTGATTTTTGGACCACGAATCCCTTAATAAAATCCCTGCATCAGCGATCCTGCGATCAGGTTCCAGCCGTCGACCAGGACAAAGAGAAGCACCTTAAAGGGCAGGGAAATAATAATCGGCGGCAGCATAAGCATGCCCATGGTCATGAGCACGGATGCGGTGATCATGTCGATTACCAGAAACGGCACAAAAATCATGAACCCGATCTGAAAGGCGCGCTTTAACTCCGAGAGCATGAAGGCCGGGATCAGGGTCAGCGTGGAAATCTCATCCCGGTTTTCGGGGTTTTTATCCGCTGCGCCCATCTGAGTCATGAGCTTGAGGTCGGCTTCCCGGACCTGTGCGAACATGAACTCGCGCATGGGCACGGATGCGGTCTTCAGTGCCTCCTTGCCCTGGATTTCTTCCTGGAGATAAGGCTGCAGCGCCTTTTCGTTGATCTGATTAAACACCGGGGACATGATAAAAAAGGTCAAAAACATGGCAAGCCCGATGATGATTTGATTTGGCGGCATCTGCTGGGTGCCCATGGCCTGGCGCAGAAACGAAAGCACCACCACGATGCGGATAAAAGAGGTAGTCATAAGCAGGATTGCCGGGGCCATGCTCAGAACCGTCAAAAGCATCAGGATCTGCAGCACAGTGGAAACCTGCTGCGGTCCGCCGGATTCACCCAGGTTAACGCTCACTCCGGGCACTTCCTGGGCCAGCACAGGCGCCTGACTCATCAGAACAACACCGACCAGGATTGCCAACAGGCCCAGGCATCTTATCGAATTCATTTTTCCACCTCCGTACGTGCCCGGAGTTCGTCTTCAAACCCGCCAGCAGCCGGGGAGATATCAAAATGATGCAGCAGATCCACGCGATCGTTGCCCACGCCGATCAGGAGACGCTCGCCTTCCACATCCACCAGGCACAATGATTTGCGCCCGCCCATGGGCCGGGTCTCCACGATTTTAATCTGCCGGGACTGCCGGTTTTCCAGGAATTTGAACCCTTTGCGGTTTAGCGCATGGATCAGCAGCATAATTGCCACCACAACGGCCATTGCCACAAACAGCTTCATCCCTGAGGCGAAAAGATCTATCGGCTCGCCCTGGGCGGCCCAAAGCCGGGCCGGCAGCAGCAAAAGACATATAAACAAGATGCGGGCCATGAATTTTTACCTCAGTTTCTCAAGTCGTTCCGAAGTGCTGACCACATCGATTAACCGCAGGCCGAATTTCTCATTGACCACCACGGCTTCGCCCCTGGCAATCAGGCGCGAATTGACATACAGATCAAGCGGTTCATCGGCCATTTTATCCAGCTCGATAACCCCGCCTTCTTTCATCTGCAAAAAATCCTTGATCAGCATCCGGGCACGGCCCACCTCCACGGAAACCTGCAGCGGCACATCCAGGAGAAAATCAATCCCGGTGACATCGCCCTGTTTACCGCCGTTCTGTCCGCTTGCGGCATTTGCGCCCGCCGGATTATCGGAGTTCCGTGCCTGCTGCGAATCGGTTGTTTCTTCGGCGTTTGCCTGATTGTTTTTTTTGCTGTCCACCATAACTTAATCTCCCATGGATTCCTGTTTTACAAGGCGTACCACCTTTTTCCCGTTTCTTACTCCGGGCTGGGCCGAAAACTTGGATTTTTCACCCGCCATCACACTGATCGGCGTCTTCTCGTCATAATCAAAACTGATGATATCCCCTTTTCGCAGGCCCAGAATCTCTTCAATCGTCAAAAACAATTCCCCCCAGGTGGCAGAAATGGCCACCTCCATTTTCCCGAGTTCATTTTCCAGGTGCTTTACCCAGCTGCTGCTTTCCTTGCCTTCGGAAAGTCGCAGGCCTTCATCCCGGAGCCGATCCTTGAAGGGCTCCAGCGAAAAATAGGGGATCACCAGCATCATGGTTCCCTCGAGCGCGCCCACCTGAACGGAAAAATTCACCTGAACCACCTCTGTATCCGGGGCCAGGATATTGAGCAGCCGCCAGCTGGACTCCACGCGCGAAATACTGGCGTTAAGCGCGTCCATCGGCGAAAACGCCCGGTTCAACACCCGGCACCCTTCAGACATCAGGGTCTTGATAATATTGGCTTCTATTGCGCTTACATCCCGGTCGAGCACCACGAACTCGGTTGTTCCCGACATGCCGAAAAGCACCTCCACCAGCCCGAAACACAGGTTTTTGTCAAGCACGAGCAGGCCGTTTCCCTTGAGCGGATCCAGGGAAACCACCCCCAGGAGCCCGGCTTGCTCCTGCCGGACCTGCAGGTCCTCAAAAGACCGGGACAGGATCTCGCCCTTGGATATGCTCACGCCCTGCTGCAGGCTGTTGGAAAGGGCTATTGCGTAGTAGCGGGCAAAGGAATTAAACACCACGTCCAGGTTGGCGATCCGCCATTTGCTGTAGTTCTGCCCCCGGATCAGGTCAATGCTCGAAACCTTTTTCCTGCCTGCAGACAAAGAAGAAGCGTCTTCCGGGTCCCCTGACGGCAGCCGCGCCTCGATATCCCCGTCATCAAATGCGGACAGAAGCTCATCAATTTCTTCCTGGTTTAAAATCCGTTCCACTTGGCTCTCCTGTTATTGCACAACAAAATCGGTGAAATAGAGATGGGTGATCTCCCCCTGCCCGGCAAGCTCCTGAACGCGGGCCAGAAGGTCGCTTTTCAACTGCATTTTCCCCTGCAGATCCTTGATCTCGCCGTACTGCTTGTTTCCCAGAAGCAGCAAAACCGCATCCGTAATCTGGGGCATACGCTTTTTGATCGCCTCGCTGCCGGCTTTGTCCTTTGCCTCCAGGGTAATGCCCACTTTTAAAAACCGGGTGGTGTCTTTATGGGTGATATTGACCACAAAATCATCCATTTCCACCAGGGGACCGAGCTTCCGGTCTCCCTTGGATTCGGGCCCGGCCTGTCCGGCTTGTGCAGACCCGGAAGAATGGAACGCACCCGTGAAATAAAGTCCCGCGCCGCCTGCTGCAAACAGCAGGACCAGCACCGGCAGGCCGATAATAAAAATCTTGTTCATGGATTTTGCAGGTTTTTCCTGTGTTTCTTTTTCCTTGGCCATTGTCGCCGCTCCTTGCTTCGGGTAATTGAATATAGTGTTGGATTTCTCGGTTTTTTCACTAAAACGGCAATTGCTCGCTGGAATCAATCAAGTAGGGCAGCGACTCGCGATAGTCTCCGCCGGCTTCCAGAACAAATTCCACGCGCCGGTTCATCGCCCGGTTCTTGCTTGAAGTGTTGGGCAGCAATGGTTTTTCAGCCCCGTAGCCCACCGCTGATAGCCGGTCCAGTGCCAGCAGCTCGTTGTCGGCAAAAAATTTCAGCACCGCCACAGCCCGCTGCACCGACAAATCCCAGTTCGACCGGGACGGAGATGCATAGGGACGGTTGTCTGAATGTCCTTCTATACGCATTTGAAAAGGCAGGGGCCTGACCAGTTCAGCCACTTTTTTCAATACAGGGGCTGCTTCTTTTTTCAGTCTTACCGATCCTGAATCAAACAGGATCTTCTCCTTGATGCGCAGCACAATGGCGCCCCGGTCCCGGACCAGTTCAATGTCTTCGTTTAAATCCAGCTTTTCCAAATTTTGAAGAATCTTGCGGTAGACGCTCTGCAGCATTTCATAGGGAATCACTTCAATTTCAGGGACAACCGGGTCCTTTTTGGCCTCCGGCTGCGGCTTGACCTTCATTATGCCAAAGGCGCCCTTCAAAGACACTGCTGCGCGCTCGAACTTGACCTTGTCCATATTTGCCATGGAGAGCATGAGCACAAAAAAAGTCAGCAGCAGGGTCACCATGTCGCTGTAGGTGACCATCCACGCCGGAGCCGACGGGCCGCTGTTTTTCTGTTTACGGTTTTTTCTTTTGATTGCCATGAAGGAACTTTGGGCCTATTTTTTCTTTTTGTTAAACACGCTCTGCCGGTCCTTGGGCTGGAGATAAGCATGCAGCTTCTGCTCCATGATTCGGGGATTTTCCCCGGCCAGAATGGAATTCATGCCTTCGACGATCAGTTCCTTTTTTAAGATCTCCTGCTGGGACCGGGTCTTTAATTTGCCGGACATGGGCAGAAACAGCACATTGGCCATCAGGGATCCATAGAATGTTGTCAGCAGGGCAATGGCCATTGCAGGACCGATGGAGGAGGGATCGTCCATGGTCTGAAGCATCTGCACCAGGCCGATCAGGGTGCCCACCATGCCGATGGCCGGGGAGTATGTGCCCAGGGAGGCGAAAATCTCGGCTCCGCTTTCGTGGCGCTCCCGGATATAATCGATTTCCCGGACCATCATGTGCTCAAGCGACTCCGGCTCATGGCCGTCTGCGGCCATCTGCAGTCCCTTGACCAAAAACGGATCATCCACCTGCTTGGCCATGGACTGCAGGGAAAGCAGGCCCTCTTTTCTGGCCTTGCCGGCAAACTCTGTGAGCTGCTCAATGAGGTGTGTGGGCGGAGTGTCCTTGAAGAAAAAAGTCTTCCTGGCCACGGAAATCGCGCGCATCACCTCGTCAAAGGGGTAATGCACCAGAAGGGCCCCGAGCGTGCCGCCGAAGACAATCATAAGCGACTGGGGCTCGACAAAAACCATCAGACTGCTGCCGCTCATAATCGCCCCGAGCATCAGGCCGAATGCTGCAACAATACCGACCAGAGTTGATAAATCCATAGCAAACGTTCTCCTTTTCGGCTTATTGCTTTGCAAGCTTCATACCAAACCAGAAAGCCCGTGAAACATAGGAGGACAGTGATTTTGCCGGCAATTGCATCCCTGGTGTTATTCGGGGGTCTTAGGGCAAAATTTTCTGCCCGTAACAGAGGAGTTTTCTGTTGTTTTCAAACAAAAAAGGCCGGTCCTGGCAGACCGGCCTTTATGACAGAGACGATTTTTTGACGCAAAATTCAGCGCTTCATGTTAATTACCTGACTCAGCATTTCATCCGTGGTGGTAATAGTCTTGGAGTTGGCCTGGAAGGCGCGCTGGGTGGTGATCATCTTGGTAAATTCCTCGGCAATGTCCACAGTGGACTGCTCCAGGGAGTTGGCAAAAATATTGCCGAGCCCGGACCCCGGAGTGCCCACGTCCGCTGGACCGGAGGCATTTGTGGCACGGAAAAGATTTTTACCCAGTTTTTCCAGGCCGTTATTGTTTGCAAACTTGCCCAGGGCGATCTTGGCCAGCCCGCGGGATTCGCCGTTGGAGTAGGTCCCGGTAATCACGCCTTCCTTGTCCACGGAAATATCGTTTAAATACCCCGAGGAATATCCATCTGCCTGTTGGGTGACCACCTTGGAATCAGTGGCAAACTGGGTGACGTTCATTTCGTAATCCAGTTGCCTGGACGGATCCGCCCCGTTGTTCCAATCCAGACTCCCGGAGGGAATTGTCACCATGGGCCAGGAAGAGGAACTCGAATCCATGGGGGGTTCATTGCTCCAGGTAGACGTGGCGGAATCATAAGTCATGGGCATGATTTCTTCCAAAAGGCCTTGGGAATCAAAGGAAAACGACCCCCTGTTTACCTCCGCGATCGTGCCGGCTGCATCTTCCGGATTGTTTGCGGCATTGTCAATATCTGCCAGGGGCACGGTCTGGTGAAAGGTCCAATTGTTGATCCCGGTTTTTTCAAAATACGTGGAAATCAGATGGGTATTTCCCAGCGAGTCGTAGACTTCCGAAGTTGTGGCAAAATCCGCGGAATCCGAGGGCGCATCAATACTCCAGGTTGAAGCCGCCGGATCGGTGCGGGCGTTTAAATTCGTGGTCAGGCCCACCTCCGAGGAAGCCTGGCCGGGCACCGAAGAACGGGTGTTAATCCGGATGTCGCCGGTCTGGTCCTCATATCCGCCCGCCTCCCGGGCGGCATACCCCTGGGCAATATAGCCTTCCGGATTTGCCAGATACCCGGATTCATCCAGCCGGAAACTTCCGGCACGCGTATAATTGTTGGTCTGGTTGTCCGGGTTGCGGACTATAAAAAACCCGGAGCCCTCAATGGCAAGATCCAGATTGGAACTGGTGCTCTCAATGGAGCCCTGGGTGAAAATATTGTCCACCGTTGAAAGCCCCGCACCGCGGCCGATCTGGCTTGTGCCGCCGGAGCCGTTGACCGTGTCCGGGATCAAATCGGCAAACAGCGTGCGGCTGGCCTTGAATCCGGCCGTATTCGCATTGGAAAGATTGTTTCCGATGGCGCTCATGGCGTTTGAAAACGCCTGCAGCCCGGATACGCCGCTGTTCATTGCTCCGCCCAAACCCATAATCGATTCCTCCTGTGATTTATTTTTTCTGAATGAATATATTTTACCTAAATTTAGGTTTTACTGCCCGGTGCCTGCCGCAGATGTCGAATTATTGACCCGGGTGATTTCCGAAAGCGGAATCCGGCCCGACTCGGTCAACAGAATACTATCTGAGCCCGAAAAATCCGCCCCGGTAACCCGGCTTTCAACCAGGGAAATCCCCCGGGTTTCCTTGCCCTCGGCGGTTGTACCGGTAACCTCGAGGAGATATCTGCCTTCGGGCACCGGTTGGCCGTTTTGATCCGTTCCGTCCCATTGCAGGAAATTGTTGTCCTCAGCCGGCTGCAGGACTTCCTTTTGGTCAATAATTTGACCGTTGTCCCCCTTGATTGTCACAATCGCCTTTTCAACCGGTTCTGAAAACCGGAAGCCCATTTTCACCGGATCTCCGCCAAACTGTAATTTGTCAGTTTCCGCCACCACCTGCCTGTCAATTAAGGACAGGGCGGACATGCGGCCGAATTGCTCTTTCATGGAGCTTAACCCCGCCATGCCCGCGCTGATATTCTGGAGCTGCTCCAGGGAGCTGTATTGGGCCAGCTGTGCGGTAAACTCGGTGGGATCGCTCGGATTGAGCGGATCCTGATTTTTCAGCTGGGAGACCAGGAGGTTTAAAAAATCATTCTTGCCCAGTTCCCGGCTGGATTTGCCGGTTTTGTTCCCGCTCTGGACGCTTGTTTCCTGCAATGCAGACATACTGTTCATGATATGGCTCCTTGATGTTTAAACCCGTAAACTCAAACCCTGTGCATGGCCGCCCGGCAAAGTCGCCGGCTCCGGGTCGGGGGCCGCCGGGGATTCGTCCTCTGCGGCAGGCTCTTTGCCGGGCGCATGGCGGTTCGAAGCCCCGAACCCCTGTTCTTCGAACTGCGAGCCGCCCTGGTCGTGCCCGGAATCCACGTTCACCTGGAGATTTGTCACGGACACTCCCTGATCGGCGAGGGATTGCTGCAATCCCGGCAAATGGCGCTCCAAAATACCCGCAACCTGGTGATTCTGAGAATGAAGCTGCACGTTTAAATTGCTGCCTTCCGAAATGATGCGGACTTTCACCCTGCCCAGATCGGGCGGGTGCATGTGAATGGTCATGTTTTTTGAGCCCTGCCGGATGCCTGCGGAAAGGCGGACCGAAACCTGGCTGAGCACCCGGGCTTCCTCTGCCTTCAATTGACTGTCAAAAGAACCTGACGCATGGCGCACGGTAAAGGCATTATTCTGGGATTTCACCCCGCCGGGCGAGGCCGAAATCCGGGAGGGATCCAGTGTTTCCGGCCCGGGCGGCTCCGTGTTGCCCGGTTTTACTCCTGCTTTTCCGGTTTGCACACCTTTTGCCAGGTTTTGCAGGCTTTCTTTCATTCCGGGCAAGCCTGTTTTGGCCGCATCCGCGCCCTTATCCCCGGCAGCATTGAAAAGGGCCCGGAGATTTGCCGGCATATCGGCGGAATTGCCCTGCTTTGCCCCGTCTGACCGGCCTGCCATCCGCTCCTGAAATGTCCGGTGATCAAGCGCCTCAAGCACCCGGGAAGCATGCCGCAAGCGCGAATCCCCGCGGATTTGCCCGTTGGTCTCCTTCTGCCCCTGGCGCCCGTCTTTTTCCAGCTCCGTCAGGTCCTTTTCGGATGCCGCTGCGTCCCGGCCTCCGGCAGGGGATAAAAACGCCCGGAGCCGTGCCTGGACATCGGTTGCATTGCCCTGCTTTGCGCCCTGGGCCGGGTTGTTCATATCCGACGTTGCGGCCCGGCTGCCTGCGGTCTCAAAAACCCGGGATGCATGCTGTGACGGAAAAGCCGTACTCGGCTGCCGGCCGGCATCCGCCTTTGTATTCTCCCCGCCGGTCTCTGCGCGCTGCAGGATTTCTTTGAGATCCGAGGCAGTCAATTCCGGCAGGCCTTTTCCGGCGGCATTTACGCCCTGCACCCCGGCAGCAGTCATATATGCCAGAAGTTTTTCCAGGACATCGCTTACCTGCGCATCCGGTGCTGCATCAGCATCCTTCGGCCCGGAGCGGAGTTGCAGCACAAAGGCCCGGAGCAAATCAAGCCCCCCGGCCTGCGGGTTCTGTAAAAAAAATTCCAGATCCCCGGGACCTGCGGCAGGCCCCCCGTGCAATGCCGCCGCACCCTTGTCGGTATTTATCCGATCCATCAGACCCGGATAATTTGCATTGAAAAATTCAAGCAATTCTTCTTTCAGTTCTGCCCGGGATGTGGCGCTTTGTTTTTTGCCGCCTGCCGTCTGTGTACCTGTTTTTTCTGCATCCGCGCCCGCGGCCCGCACCAGCAGACTTAAAAAACCGGTGCCTTGACCGGCCTGCCCGGAATCACCGGATTTTCCCTGGGATTTCATGTTCCCCGCTTCCCCGGGAGCCGCTCCGGCAGTTAATCCGCTTTGTGCATCCATCAATCCCTGTGCTGAAAAAATCATGCATTTATCCTTTTTATCCGGCAGGTTTCCGGATGTGGAACATTCAGACAGAGTTTACCTGTCCAGCCTCCCCAGGGCGGTGCTGTATAACACCGCGGTTTCCTGTTCCATGTTGTCCAATATTTCACCTGCGTACTTGTCGCGCATCATGGACAGCACCGAGATCGCAAGGTCCTGATCCATGGCTGCCAGGCTTGCAGCCGCACCTGCAGGTTCCCGTTTCTGATATATTTTGCTGAGCTTTCTCACTTTTTCGCTTTCCACCTGATCTTTTTTTGAAAGCATTTCTTCGACTTCTTTTCGAAGCTGCCTTAACCGTTCGAATTTCTTATCGACCTCGGCCTGCAAAATCTTTAATTCGTTTTCCCGCTTTTCCAGGGATTCTTCCCGCTTGGCAAACCGGGCCCGTTCTTCCTTGAGACGGGAAAGCACCCGGCGGGCCTCCACCCCGATATCGCCGCATTCAAACACGACCTTTTCCTCCTGGCACTGCACCGCAGACGCAAAAAAAAGTGCCAGCAGCAGGGCCGCCGGCACCAGCCCCAACCTTTTCATGCTTTTCCGCTTCATTTGCCGCCTCCAAAACCCAGCACCGCGACCTCGTCGATAAACATCTTCTCCTGGTGCTCCCGCTTGCTGCGCTCGGCTGTCTCGCGCTTTTCCTTGAGGATTTCCAGGACCCGCTTTTTCTGGCGGGCCTTGACCAGTTCCTGTCTTTTTTCCCGGACGTTTTCATCCGCCCGGGCCAACTGATGATCAAGATCGCGCACGTGTCTCTTTTTTGCCGATATGCACTGCTCGTATAACACCATCTCGGGCACGCTGATGTCGCGGGATTTTTCCGCCTCGAGTTCCCGACAGAGCCTGCCGACTTCATTTTCTTCGGTTTCTCTGGCCGCAGCCAGCAAGTCCCGTTCTTCCATGGTCACCATAAAGGCTTCATGCGCTTTATCTGCAAGCCTTTTCCGGTAATCCAGCAGCGTCTGCAGCTTAAAGGGCTTCATTGCACCTCCTCTTCAAAAAGTTGGTTCATTTCCGCCCGGGTCTGATCCAGGGTGGACTGCTCTGCCAGATCCTGGCAGAGAAAACGGTTCACCGGATCGATATACTTGAGCGCATGATCGATTTTGGCGTTGGTCCCCGGTTTGTAGGCCCCGATATTGATGAGATCTTCCTGTTCTGCATAATTTGCCAGGATTTCCCGGATCCGGCCGCTTTGACGGGCGTGCCCGGCATCCACCAGCCGGTTCATCACCCGGCTGGTGGAATGCAGGATATCAATTGCCGGATAATGATTTTTGGCTGCCAGCTCCCGGGAAAGCACGATATGCCCGTCAAGTATGGAACGCACGGCATCTGCCACGGGCTCATTCATGTCGTCGCCTTCGACCAGCACCGTGAACAAGCCGGTAATGCTGCCCATACCGCTGAAATTGCCCGCCCGCTCCAGCAGCTTGGGCAGGCGGGAAAACACCGAGGGGGTATATCCCTTGGTCGTCGGCGGCTCGCCCACGGCCAGGCCGATTTCCCGGATGGCCATGGCAAACCGGGTCACCGAATCCATGAGCAGCAACACGTTTTTTCCCTGGCAGCAGAAGTGTTCGGCCATGGACATGGCCATAAAGGCACCGCGCATGCGCAAAAGGGGGGATTGATCCGATGTGGCGGTCACCACCACGGAACGCGCAAGGCCCTCCGGGCCCAGGTCTTCTTCGATAAATTCCCGGACTTCCCTGCCCCGTTCGCCGATCAAGGCGATCACGTTGACATCGGCCTGGGTGTTTCTGGCCATCATCCCCAGCAAAACGCTTTTGCCCACCCCGGATCCGGCCATGATCCCCATTCTCTGTCCCGTACCGCAGGTGAGCAGACCGTTTATGGAACGCACGCCCAGGTCCAGGGGCTCGGATATCCGGCTGCGCTCCATGGGTGTGGGCGGCAACTGGTAGAGCTCTCTTTTTTCGCTGTATTCCAGCGAGCCCTTGCCGTCTACCGGTTTTGCCATGGCATCAACCACGCGCCCCAGCAACGACTGTCCCACTTCCACGTGGGCACTTGCATCCATGACCCGGATCAGGCTCCCCACGCCCAGTCCATGCATTTCGCCCAGGGGCATGAGCAGCGCCACGCCGTCCCGGAACCCCACCACCTCGGCCCAGACCGGGTCGCCGCCGTGCAGGGGCATGACCTCGCACAAAGAACCGATGGTGGCATGGGGGCAATACCCCTCAATCACCATGCCCACGATCTTGGTGACTTTCCCCCGGACCCGGATCGGATTGAGATTCCGCAGGGATTTGACAACCTGATCCATGGCTACATCACCGCCTGGCACAGATGCTCCTGAATTTCGTCCAACTGGGACTCCAGGGTCGCATCCACGTCCCCGGCCCGGGATTCGGCCACGCAGCCGCCCCGGGAAATCGTCTCGTCTGCGATGAAATGAATGTTCTGCAGCCCCTTCATTGCCGCCAGAAACAAGGGCTCATGCGCACTGACAACCTCGAGATCCCCGGGGTTTACGCGGATATAATATTCATCCGCCGCAACAGCAGCGTTCAGGGTTTGCTCAACGGTCTTGACGATAATGTCCTGTTTTTCAGCCACCTCGGTCTGGATCACCTGCCGCGCCACTGCCATGACCAGCCGGACCATGTCCTCCTTGCTCCTGGACAACAGGGATTGGCGCAGCCGGGAAATCTGCTCCAGGCCGTCGGCCAGGGACCGTGTGGTTTCGTGCAGCTTTTTTTCCGCCTCCGCCCGGCCGTCTGCCTTGCCCTTTGTATAGGCTTCCTGGCGAATGGCCTCGATATCAACAGGCTGCTCGGTTACGGGCGGCTCTGCCGGCTTACTGCTTTCCTGTCCGGCTTCCGGGGCCGCATCGGCATCCCGCGGCTGCTCGGCGGGACACAGGCGTTCAAAAAACTCCCCGCCGTTGTTGCCGCCGCCTTCCGCCAACTCCGCAAAGCGGACACTGTAGACCTCGACATTGCTTTCCGCCTGAATAATTCTAGACAAGAGTTTCCTGCCCCTTTCCGGGCAGCACGAGCTGCCCTTCTTCTTCGAGTCTCAGGGCGACCTTGACAATGCCCTGCTGGGCCCGCTCCACATCCGAGAGCTTAACCGGACCGAGGGCCTCCAGGTCTTCGGCAACCATTTCAGCCGCCCGCTCGCTGATATTCTGATATACCTTTTCCTTGATGTTTTCCGGCGCTGTCTTCAGGGCCAGGGTCAGGGTTTCGTTCTTGATTTCCCGCAGGATCTTCTGCATACCCCGGTTGTCGATCCGATGCAGATCCTCAAAGGTCACCAGGGAATTGCGGATCACTTCTGCGGTATCGGCGTCCACCTCCTCGATCCCGGTTAAAATCTGCTGTTCCAGGCCCTTTTCCATCCGGGTCAAAATCTCGACAACCTTGTCCACGCCGCCGACATGGTGCTGATCCTTTTTGACAAACCCGCCGATTTCCCGCTGCAGGGCTTCTTCAATCTGCTGGATGACTTCCGGGGAGACTTTTTCAATCCGGGCAATCCGGTATACCACGTCCGAACGCAGTTCTTCTGCGAGAAATTCCAGCACGTGTCCGGTATGATCGGCTTTCTGGGTGCTGAGAATCAGGGCCACTGTTTGGGGGTGTTCGTTTTTCAGCAGATCAGCAACCATTCGGGGCTCCATCATGGAAATGGTTTCCAGGGGCTTTCCGTCAAACTCGGAATTCAGATCCTCGAGCAGGGATTCCACCCGCTTGGGATCGCCGGTCGAAGAAATGGCGTTATTGATAAACTCACCGCCGTCAACGAACAGTCCGGCATAATCCACCTGGGTCTTGCGGTAATGGTCCACCACCTGGCGGGCCAGGTCTGCCGGCACATGGTCTACGCCCTTCATGTAGCCGCTGATCCACCGGATCTCCTCGTCCTTGAGCTCCTTGAAGACTTCGGCCGTTGTCTCCTCGCCGAGGCACAGCAGGAGATAGGCAGCTTTTTCCGCACCGTTCATCTTGGAGAAATCTTTTTTCATCTTCTTACCCCTCCTTGAGCCAGGTCCGGATCACCTGGGCCGGTGTTACAGAGGAATTCTCCAGTTCCCTGCGCAGCCGGGCCGGTGAATCCAGGGCCACGGGCTCTTCTTCATAACTGCCGGCCAATTCCGGCACACTTCCCTGCCGATGGACGCCGGCTTCTCCGCGCAGGGTTTTGACCACTGGCCGCAGCAGGGCCAGATAAAGAAGCACGGCACAAACAAGCACCATCAGGTATTTGATATAGGGAAGATAGTCATAAAGACCGGGGCCGGTCTCCGCCGGGCCCGCATCGAGAATCTCCTTTTTAAACGGCATGGAAACCACTTCAAGCTGATCACCCCGGCCGGCATCCAGGCCAATGGCGGTTGCCACCATTTTTCGTATGGATGCCAGTTTTTCATCAGACAGCGGCACATGGGTGCCTTCTTCGCCCTGGGCCCCGGGCTGGAACTTATCGGCAACCAGCACCGCTGCGGATATGTTCTTGACATCGCCCACGGGCCGGTCGATCTGTTTGACAGTCTTGCTGATCTCGTAGTTGATCACTTCCGAGTTTTTGGTGGAGCCCACCGAACCGCCGCCGGTTTGTTCGGCACCGCCCAGATTTGACGCAGTGCCCGGCACGCCCCCGGTTTCCCTGCGCCCTGATTTGCTTTCCGTAATTTTTTCGCTCCTGGGCACCAGGCTGTCGGGGTCGTACTCCTCGGATGTGACCGCCTCCCGTGTGAAATCGAGTTCCGCGGTGATGCGGACCATGGAATTGCCACGCCCCAGGGCACGGTCCAGAAGCGACTGAACCCGATTTTCCAGGCGGGTTTCCAGTGTGTTTTTAAACTTGAGCTTGTCCGGAAGCATGGCCATTCCGGGCTCCTGCCCGCTGTTTTCAGTCAGGGTCCGGCCGCTGGTGTCAATTACTGTCACCCGGTCTTTGTCAAGCCCCTCGATGCTGCCGGCCACCAGGTGAACAATCGCCTGGCTCTGGCCCGCATTCAGCCCGCTCCCGCCTGCCAGGTCCACCACCACAGAGGCCTTTGCCGGCTCCTGCTGCTCCTGCAAAAGGCGTTCTTCGGGCAGCACCAGGTGAACCCGGGCCGATTTGACCGGCTCCAGGGCCGAAATGGTGCGGGACAGCTCACCCTGCATGGCGCGCTGAAAATTGACTTTCTGGGTGAATTTCGTGACGCCGAAATTCTGCTTGTCAAAAATCTCAAAGCCCACGCCGGACTGCTTGGGAAGCCCTGCGCCTGCCAGGTTCAGCCGGGTTTCATAAACCATGCCCGCCGGCACGTAAATGGAGCGCCCGTTGTTTTCCAAATGATACGGCACCCCGTTTTCCTTGAGCCAGCTTGTTACAGATGCGGCTTCCTGCCGGGGCAGTTCCGTATACAGGGGACGGTACTCCGCTTTGCGGGCGTGAAAGATCAGCACTCCGAAAAGCAGCAGGCAAACCAGGGTCACCCCTGCCAGGGACAGCTTCCGGGAAAGCGGCCAGTTCTGAATATTTTCAATAATGCTTTTATAGGGCGTTTCAGCCATAATTATTCATCCAGAAAATTTTTGAGTTCATCCGAACTCTGCAAACAGTTATTCAAGGCAAAATCCGGGCCGGATATTTCGATCTGGACTCCGGTCGCATCGCCGACGGCGTTTACACCTGCATGCGCATGATTTCCTTGTATGCATCCACCGCCTTGTTGCGCACCTGGACCATCAGCCGCATGGATATGTCGGCCTTTTCCATGGCAATCATCACATCGTGCAGGTCCACCGGGCCGCCGGTGTTGGCCTGCAGAATCGACTTGTCAGCGGCTTCCAGGTTTTGGCTGGTTTCGTTGAGCATGTTTTCAAATGACTTGGCCAGTCCCGAATCCGGCCGGCTCTGTGTCGCTTCCGCCGCCCCGGCCGCCATTTTACCCGGCCCGGCAGCCTGGGATATCCCGCTTGTCATAGTCTCTACCTCCCGATTTCCAGGGCTTTCATGGCCATGCGCTGGGCCGCCTTGATGGCGGTGACATTGGCCTCGTAACTGCCCTTGGCGTTCATCATGTCGGTCATCTGCTCGACCAGGCTGATATCCGGTTTCTGCACATAACCCTCTGCATTGGCATCCGGGTGGGAAGGTTCATAAGCATCCTTGATGCTGTCGGCGTCGGTCTGAATTTCCTGTACCCGAACGCCCCGGGCCATTTCCCGGGCACTGTTTTCCAGCTCGGCGGCAAACCCCGACTGCTCGGTGGTAAACACCACGGATTTCTTCAGATACGGCCCGCCTTCAGGAGTCCGGGTGGTCTCCATGTTGGCCAGGTTCGAGCTGATCACGTTCAAGCGGGTCGTCTGTGCCCGCAGAGCCGAATAATTGATGTTCATGGCGCCTAAAATATCCATTTGCCTTCTCCTTTATGCCCTTTCCTGGATGACGGTTTTCAACATGTTAAATTTCTTGGACAGCATTCGGATTGCAGCTTCATACCGAATCTGATTTTCAGACAGATCCTTCATTTCCTGCTCCAGAACCACATTATTGCCGTCCCCGAAGGCCTGCTGCGCGGGCTGTCGATACACCTCGGCCGCAAAACCCGCTATTCCGGAGCCGGCAGAACCGCCCAAATGGCGGGGGTGGGTTGCAATCTGGCCGGTATCATTGCCGCGGGCCGCCCGGGCCAGTTCATTCTCAAAATCCATTTTCAGCCGGGAATACCCCGGGGTTTCCGCATTGGCGATGTTGGCGGAAATAATCCGAAGCTTCTGGCTCCGCAATGAAAGCGCCTTGTCAAGCAGCTCGATGCTGCTGTCAAAAATCGGACTCACAGACATGTCTATTCCCCCCGGTTGTACAAAAGTGTTTCAACAGTGGCACCGGCCAGTTCCAGCCATTTGCCCCCTATTTCCATTTCGGCCAGTTGATCGTAAAGATTAAGCGCCCGGGACGGCTGACCCTTATGCATGCGGATCTGGACAAGCCGATAACCCGCCGGTCCCTGAAAGGAAGAGCCTGCAAGCAGTTTTTCATACAGGGCCGTTGCCTTGTCCCATTTCTGCAGGAAAAAAAGCGCCTCGGCCCGTTTGAATCTGATTTCCTCCAGGCGGCCCGGTTTGCCGGCCGATGCCGCACGGGCCAGGTATCGCGCCGCAGATTCATAGCGTTCCAGGTCAAAAAACAGCCTGCCGGCCAGATAATCGAGTTCCGGGGTGGCGGGCCTTTTATCCTCCTGCAGCAATTGCACGGCCTTCTGCGTCTGGCCGTTTTCCATCAGGGCCTGGATGTAATAGTAGAGAATACGGTCCCTGTGGACACCTTCCGGGTATCGTTCCAGATAATCCAAAGCATACCGCTTTACACGGTCATGACTGTTCTGCTGATGATAGATCCGAATCAGGGGCAGAAACAGCTTTTGCCTTTTTCCGGACTTTTTCTCAAAATCCATGAGGTATAGATACGTGGCAGCAGCCTGCTCCAGAAATCCGGCCCGGCTATAGCTTTCCGCCAGATCATGGAGAAAATCATAGGTGATATGTGCCTGGGCCAGCAGGTCCCGATGCTTGGCCACCAGAGTCAGCGTTTCAAAAAAGGCTTTATCCTTTACCTGCGAACGGACCTCCCCGGGAAAAATTTCTACAAACAGGGCGCGGGCATCCGGCATCAGTTCCCCGGCCCAGTAATCGTCAAAAAACCGACCCAGCAGCTTTACCGCCGCAAGATTGTCCCCGGCCAGGTGCGCGGCCAGAATCTGTTTGAAAAAAGCTTCTTCACGCACCTGGCGGGTATCTGCCATTGAGAGTATCTTTCTGTACTCCGGAATCAGAACTCCGAAATCCGCCTTTGGATTGCCTATTACGTCCAGATCCATAAGTTTTAACCAGGCCCGGAAGCCGGCGCTGGTTCCCGCAGCCTGGTCGTCAATTTCCCACAGCATCAGCCGTGCACGCTGAATCTGCCCTGAACGTAGCCGCGCCATTGCACCCCAGTAATCAACCAGCTGCCGCTGGTCAGGCAATTGGTCGGCAATGGCCTCGGAAAGAAGAAAGTAATACCTGTATGCCTTTTCGTATTCATGCTTCTGCCGATAAAGAAGAGTTGCCCAATTGGCCAGGGATGAGGGGTGCTGCCGTAAAAAATGCAGGTCAGAAGCCAGTTTTTCATAAAGCGCAATGGCCTTTTTAAACCGGGACTGCTGAACCCGCGCATCAGCCCGGCGCAAAGTCTTCTTGCTGGCAAATACACCTTGTTCCGGGATGTCTTTTTCCAGACATCGAAGCGCTTTTTCCGGGTTGCCGACGGCAAGCGCAAGTTCTGCAGTCAAAATGGAAAACCAGGGCCCCAGGCCGTTGACCTGCAAAGCGTTTTCTTTTGCTTGCCCCGCAAGCCGGTCTGCCTGAAAGGGCTTTTGCGCCAGGGCCAGGGCATATGCATGAAAATAGTTTTTCCAGGCCCGGATCGTTGTGTCTTTGGGATTCCGTTCAATGCTCATGAGCACTTCCCGGGCTGCTTTCTCTTTTTTCCTGTGCAGCAGGCTTTCAGCCAGCAGCAGATGATAAAAATCCGCCTGCTGACCGCCGATCCCGGAGGCAAGCAAATCGTTGACGCGCTGCCCCGCCCGCTCCCACGAGCCGTGGTTTACCATCTCCCTGAGATTTTCAGGGAAAAATGACGAATTTTCCTTAACCATGGGACTGAAGTTTTGCGGGAATGAAAAATGAATCGGGATTTCAATATCCGGCGGCCACTCGAATTGCCTGAAAAAATCGCTCCAGCGGCCGGAATACTTTGAGGCAATGACTTTTTCGGCTGCTGCACCTTCGCGGATGGGTTTTAACCGGCCCAGCTTGCGGCCCAGGATGCCCGGCCGGCTCCCCATGCGCCGGCGGTTCCAGAAAACATTAACAGTAAAGCGATCATGCTGCTCATCCAGGGAGACATCCACGAATTCCGGAATATCCTGAAAATAGAGTTCAACCACACTCTTATCCGCCGCCCGCAAGGTTTGCACCCGCATGAGCGGGGCGGAAGCCGAACCGCCGGAAAGTTTTTGAAAAGATTGTGCAAAACCGGTATTCTGCAAAATCACCTGAACCCGCTGTCCTGACTGTTTCACTTCAAACTCCGGTATGGTATCAAAAAGAAACGAAATCCGGCTCATATCGGTTTTCTGCTCGTCAGCCATCGCCAGCAGTTTAGCGGATGCGGCAAACGCCGTGCCGTAACAGATCCAGATCAATATTAATGCGGGCCCGATTACCCGTGCTGTCTTTTTCATGTGAGCCTCCCGGTCTACCCTCATGCAAAACCAGGGCCAACATTTTCTCTGATAAGGAAAATCCGCCCGTGACCCGCTGCAAAGCGGTGTGCGGCAAATTTTCAACGGCGGTACAATCAACGCTGGTTTGTCAGGGAAAGACTTCTTGACAAGCCCTGGGAAATGTCAGTATTTTGACCAAAAAACCGGGGAGGGCCTTCGGTGAGCGACTTTTTAAAAAGCGGGTAAAAAATGCTGAAAAACGAATCCATCCTGGTGGCAGAACCGGTCAAAAGCACAGAAAGTCAACTGGTCCATCTTTTAAAAACACAAACCGAAGCCGAAATATTCCATGCCAAAAAACCGACAGAGGCATTGGAATTTATCAAAAAAAATAAAAATCTCAAGCTGCTGTTCGCAGACCTGTTCACCCCTGAACAATCAGGCCTGCAGCTGATTCAACAGGCTATAGGCGCCAATCCGGCCATCGTCCCCATAGCAATTATCCCGCCGGGAGACCGCAGCTATATTGTTGAATCCATGCAGGCCGGGGCAAGTTTTTACATCCTCACGCCTTATCATGAACAGGAAATCCTGGAAGTCATCCCAAACGCCCTGGAACACCAGAGGCTGGTAAGCCTCAGCCTGGAGCGAACCGCCAGGCTGCGCAAGTCAGACGGATTTTGCGGCATCATCGGCGAATCCAGGCCCATGAAAAAGCTTTTTCAAATCATTAACCGGGTCGCGGCAAACAGTCACGGCAATGTTTTGATCAGGGGAGAAAGCGGAACCGGCAAGGAACTGGTTGCCAGGGCCATTCACGATCTCACGCCGGAGAGAAACCGCAACAACTTTGTGCCGCTCAACTGCGCCGCGATTCCCGAAGAGCTGCTGGAAAGCGAACTTTTCGGATATGAAAAAGGCGCATTTACCGGGGCCAATCGCGCCAAAAAGGGCCGGCTGAAGCATGCGGACAAAGGTACCCTGTTTCTGGATGAAATCGGGGATATGAAACCCAACCTGCAGGCCAAATTGCTGCGGGTGCTCCAGGAACAGACCTTTGAACCCATCGGGGCGGTCAATTCCGTTGAAATTGACCTGCGGGTCATTGCCGCCACCAACAGGGATCTGGACCAGGAAGTCGAAGCGGGAAATTTCCGGGAAGACCTGTATTACCGTTTAAGCGTGGTGCCCCTGACCCTGCCGCCGCTACGGGAGCGACCCGAAGACATCCCCCAACTGGTTCAGAAATTTCTGCTCATGTACAACCGCGGGCGCCAGAACACCCCCCTGGGTTTTACAGAGCAGAGCATGAAGCGGCTTAAGGCCCATGACTGGCCCGGCAATGTCCGGGAACTGCAGAACCTGGTGCAGAGAATGTGCATCCTGCACAGCGGGGACACCGTTGATGCCGGGGATTTGCCGCAGAAATTTCAACAAAAAGAAGCGCAGGAATCACCTGTGCCGACGCCTGAAACTGAATCCAATCCGCAGGAGTCCATGGATTTTCATGCCATGACCAATGAATATGAAAACCAATTGATTTTAAAGGCGCTTCATACAACCAACTGGAATAAAAAGGAGGCGGCCCGGCTCTTGAATATGAAACGCACCACACTTCTGGAAAAAATCAAAAAACGCCGGCTGGACCAGTCCAAAATCAACTGACCGGCTCGGGCGGATTGAGAAGATGTGATTTTCGAGATCTGATTACTTGACCGTCAATACCGGGCACGGGGCGTTTAGAATCAGGTACTGGGCTGTGGAGCCGAAAAGCAGCTTGCCCATTTTGGATCGCTTTCGTATGCCGATCACGAGTTCGTCCATATTCTGCTCGCCGGCATATGCCAGAAGGTCTTCTTCAGGGGTGGCCCCCCGCACCAGAAGATGGGTCTCGCAGGGAACCTGTTCCCGGTTGACCTGTTCCTCGCCCGATTTCAAGGCGCCCTCAAGCTGCCCGATTGTTTTCTGCTCCTCTTCGGTTCCCTTTTCCAGGGAAGCAACCAGGTAAATTTTGGCATCCAGCTTTTTGGCCCGGTCAATGGCTGTGGTCAATGCCGCCCGGGAAGATCGGGAGCCGGTATAACAAACCATGATCTTCATGCGCAACCTCTTTGCTTTGGCTGTAATGGATGTGGAATTTTCCCCGCGCCTTTTAGAAACCTAAATTGAGCGTTTCAAATTTTTACACGGATCAATCTTTTTTATTTTTTTAAGGAATTAAGCCATTTTTAGGTGTTAAAATTTGAAACCCTCCGGGATTTCCAATTTTGCCGCATCTACTGCGT
>CAZTHW010000014.1:0-20371 GCA_964613595.1 uncultured Desulfobacteraceae bacterium
TAGCTCGTCTGCATCTTCCTTGTATCTGCGGCAAACTTGAAAATCGCTCAATTTGGGTTAAAGGAAAATCATTATGATCACCCTGCTGGCAAAACTGCTGAAAGCCTTAAACGCCGAGGCCGCACCCGGCCAGATCAGCGCGGCGTTATGCCTGGCCATGTTTTTTGCGTTCATGCCCATGATTACCCTGCAGCACGTGCTGCTACTGTTGCTGGTTCTGGTGCTGCGGGTGAATATCACCGGCTTTATCCTGGGCTGGCTGGTTTTTTCTGTTCTGTCATTTCTGCTCGATCCGCTTTTCCACTGGCTGGGCATGGCAGTACTTTCTGCTGACGGGCTTTCCGGGTTCTGGTCGCTGCTTTATGGATCCGGGTTCTGGCATTTGACCCGGTTTAACAACACCATTGTCATGGGCGGCCTGATCGTGTCCCTGGTTTGCCTGCTGCCGGTGTATTTCGGGTGCAACGCTCTGATCCGGCGCTACCGCGCGCATGTCATGACCTGGGTTGAGAAAACCCGGATTGCTCAGATGGTCAAGGGCAGCCGGATTTATTCCGTATACAAAACCGTTTCCGGATGGAGGGGTGCGGTATGACACGCTTGATTCGATGGCCCGGTCTTGTCGCATTCGTGGTGATTGTCGCCCTGGTGGCCGGGATATGGTATATCGCGGTGGACTATTTTATTAAATTCGCCGTGCAAAGTGCGGGAACAAAAGCGGTCGGGGCGCGGGTGGAGCTTGCATCCGCAGACCTTTCCCTGTTCCCGCTGGGCCTGGAATTATCGGGTCTCCAGGTGACCAACCCGAAAAAGCCCATGCGAAACGCATTTGTCGCAGACAGAATCCGGATGAACTTTCACACCGGGGATCTCATCCGGGGCAAAAAGGTGATTGAGGATATGTCTGTGACCGGGGTGGGATTTGACAAGCCGCGAGAGACCTCCGGCGCCCTGCCGGAAAAGAAGCCGACTGCGGAAGAAAAGGCCGCTGAGAAGCAAAAAGCCGGCTCCGGGTTCAAGCTGCCCGCGTTGTCCATGGAAAGCCCCCGGGAGATCCTTGAAAAGGAAAACCTGGCCACGGTCGAGGCCGCAAAAACGCTTCAGGATGACGTGGCATCGGCCAGGCAGGGGTTTGAAACGCGGCTGGAGAATCTGCCGGATAAAGAGACATTTGAGAAACACCGGCAGCGTTTAAAAGAGCTGCGCAGCGGGGATAAATCCGGCGGCTTGCTCGGTGCCGCGGGAAAGGTCAAGGAGGTCCGGGAGGTGAAAGAAGACATCCAGGCCGACCTGGCCGCCCTGCGACAGGCCAAAAAAGACCTGAGCCAAAAACGGGGCGATCTGCAAAACCGGCTTGCGGATCTCAAGCAGGCCCCGGCCCGGGATGCCGCGCGGCTGGCGGAAAAGTATTCGCTTTCTCCGAAAGGCATTGCCAATGCCTCGGCCCTGGTTTTCGGTCCCAAGTACGCGGGCTGGGTGGAAACCGGCCTGACCTGGTATCAGCGCCTGGCACCCTATGCCGCGGGCATGATCCGAACCGGGCCGGAAAAGGAAAAGCGGAGCCGGGGCGAGGGGATCAACGTGGAATTTGCATCCGGCCGCACAGTTCCCGAATACTGGATAAAAACCGCAAAGGTTTCCATGGCCGAAGGGGGCATGTCTGGCTACATCCGGGACCTTTCCTCGGATCAGGCAGCGCTGGGCCAGCCCATGAGATTTACTTTTTCCGGCTCGGAAGCTGCCGAATCCCTGAAAATTCAGGGCCGCATGGATCGCACGAAACCGGGCAGCCCGGAAGATGTGGCCGAGTTTAAAATCCGGCAGTACCCGCTGAAAAGTCTTTCTCTGCTGGACCGGCAGGATCTGTCAATTTCCATGGAATCGGCCCGGGTGAAGACGGCCACGGGGGATATTCGCATTGCCGGCAAGGAATTGGCCGCAGATATCCGGGCGGGCCTGGATTCTGCCGGATTTGCGGTGGGCGCCGAAAAAGCGGATGGTTTTCTGGCAAAGGCCCTGGCAGATGCCCTCGGCGATGTCAGCGCTTTTGACCTGACCGCCCGGGTGCGCGGCAGCCTGCAGCAGCCCGAGATCGGTCTTGAATCCGACATTGATAATACGCTGAAGGCGGCCCTGAAAAAGACGATCGACCGACAGCGGGCCGAACTTGAAACCACACTCCGGCAGACCATTGCAGAGCAGACCAAGGGACAGATCCAGGACGTGCAGGGCGGCTTTTCCGGGCTCGATGCCATTGCGCAGAAGCTGCAGGAGCGGCTGAATCTCGGTTCGGACGTTTTGCCTGGATAAACGGGTTCAATAAACGGTCCCGAAATATGAATAGTGCTTCGGTTTTACGGAAAATCCCATCAGTCGGATTATTGTTCCTTCTGGCGGCGGTTATGGGAGGATGTGCCGCAGGTGCATACGGCAGCCTGCAGCCGTCCCCGGAAGTCACGCGCATGTTTGAAACAAACTCTGTACCGGGTGATTACCGGTATTATTCCATTGGCCGCACGGAAATGCCCTATGCCATTATCGGGATTGCCCCGTCCTGGCACCTGGAATCGCGCTTCTGGGAAGCCGTGGCCCCGAACAGCCCGGAGCTTGCCGGCAAGGTGAGCTTTATCTGGGATCCGCAGGTATGGTATCAGTTTGATTCAGGCCGGGGCGCCTGGATCCGGGATCCGGACGGCAACCGGATCGGCATCTGGTATTCCATGTATCCGCACACGACCGTGGTCGTTGACAAAGAGCGGCACCGGGTCACGGTCCATTCCCCCCACAGGACGGATGAAGACGGATGATGCGGCTTCATGCCGGAAGCCGACCGGCCGCGCGCTTGTTCCCCTGATTTTTATCTGATACAGTCAAATATGATGGCTTCGTAAAAAGACTAAAAAATGTTATGCCCGCCAAGCAATAAAAATATAACTTTTTGATTCTACTTAAACACTTAATCACTTAAAACTTAACACTGCCTGTAAAAAAGACTTTTTACAGGCTCATCAAATATCGCGCAAAGAAAAATCCATAAGCACGGATTGTGAAATCCATGACCGGACCGTATCGGCTGCTGTCAAGCCGCAGTCTGTTTCCAAAAAAGCACATGGGCCAGAATTTCCTGGCAGACCCGTCCACCGCGGAGATGATCGCTCGCCGGGCAACGCTGTCGGATGCCGTGGTCGTGGAAATCGGTGCCGGGGTCGGGGCGCTGACCGTGTTTGCCGCCCATGCGGCCAGGCGGGTGTATGCCGTGGAAAAGGACCGCGATTTAATCGGGATACTCGAGTCGGTGGTGGCTGAAGGCGGGGTGGAAAACGTGGCGGTGATCAACAAAAATATCTTTGATGTGGACCTGCAGGCGATTTTTCAGCAGGAAAACACCCGGCTGACCGTGATCGGCAATCTCCCCTACAATATCTCCTCCCAGGTGCTCATTTCCCTGATCTTCCAGCGGGACATCATCGATCGGGGGGTTTTGATGCTTCAGGCGGAAATGTCCCGGCGCATCTATGCCGCAGCCGGGACAAAAGCATACGGCCGGCTTTCGGTCATGACCCAGTACTGCGCAGCAGTCTCCAGGATTGCGCGGGTGCGGGCCAACCAGTTCTATCCCCGGCCGAACGTGGATTCCGAGGTCATCGAAATCTGCTTTCAGCCGCCCCGCGTTCAGGCTGCTGATGAAGCCCTGCTTTCCGCAGTGGTCAAGGCGGCATTCGGCCAGCGCAGAAAGACCCTCAGAAATGCGCTGATCGGCGGAGAACTCAATATTACCGAATCGCAAACGGATGCGGCCCTGGAACGGGCCGGTATCAGCGGCGCCAGACGTGCCGAGACGCTTTGCGTGGACGAGTTCGTTTCTCTGGCCAACTGCGTGGCCAACATCACCCATCCCCATGTTTGAACCCTGATGAGTCCAGTTTTTTCTTTACACGAATTGCAATATCAGATAATTTTGTTAATTTTGAGAAATATCCTGAGATTTTGAAAAAGCCGTGGCCGGTTTTGCGGATTTTCGGCTTTTAAAAACATTCCAACCGATGCAAGGAGAAAGCAAACTATGGCGAAAATGCAGACGATCGACGGAAACACGGCCGCCGTGCACGTGGCCTATGCATTAAGCGAGGTGGCTGCGATCTATCCGATTACGCCTTCCACCTCCATGGGCGAGACCGCCGATGAATGGGCGGCCGGGGGGCGGAAAAACATTTTCGGTCAGCCTTTGCACGTGCGGGAGATGCAGTCCGAAGCCGGTGCGGCCGGTGCGGCCCACGGCGCTCTGGCGGCCGGCTCTTTGACCACCACGTTTACCGCCTCCCAGGGCCTGCTTTTGATGATTCCAAACATGTACAAGATCGCCGGCGAATTGCTGCCGGGGGTTTTTCACGTTTCCGCGCGGGCGGTGGCTTCTCATGCACTTTCGATTTTCGGGGACCACAGCGACGTCATGGCAGTCCGGCAGACCGGGTTTGCCGAGCTGGCTTCCGGCTCTGTGCAGGAGGTCATGGACCTGGCCCTGGTTTCCCACCTGTCGGCCATTGATTCAAGCGTGCCGTTCGTGCACTTTTTCGATGGGTTCAGGACCTCCAGCGAGATTCAGAAAATCGAGTTGATCGATTATGAGGAAATGGCCGGGCTGATCAATTATGAGGCCATTCGGCAATTTCGCGCCCGCGCCATGAATCCGGAACATCCCCATATCCGGGGCACGGCCCAGAACCCCGATATTTTCTTCCAGAACCGGGAAGCCTGCAATCCATATTACCTGGATATTCCCAACATTGTCATTGAGAACATGGAAAAGGTCGGGCAGTTGACCGGCCGAAAATACAACCTGTTTGACTACGTGGGGCATCCGGATGCCGATCGGGTGATCGTGGCCATGGGTTCGGGCACCGAGACCATTGAGGAAGTGGTCAACCACCTGAACAAAAACGGCGAACGGGTGGGACTGCTCAAGGTTCGCCTGTACCGGCCGTTTTCCATCGAGCATTTTCTGGCCGCGCTTCCCGGCTCGGTGGAGCAGATCACGGTGCTGGACCGCACCAAGGAGCCCGGCGCCATTGGAGATCCGCTTTATATTGATGTCTGCACGGCCTTCATGGAATACGGCGAATCCCCCGAGATCCATGCCGGCAGATACGGCCTGGGATCCAAGGAATTTACCCCGGCCATGGCCAGGTCGGTGTTTGAAAACATGAAGGCGCTTGCGCCCAAGCATAAGTTTACCGTGGGCATCAAGGACGATGTGACTCACGCTTCCCTGCCCGTGGAAGAGGAACTTGATACCGCTCCCGAGGGCACCATCCAGTGCAAGTTCTGGGGGTTCGGCTCGGACGGCACTGTTGGCGCCAACAAGAGCGCCATCAAGATTATAGGCGATCATACCGATCAGTACGCCCAGGGTTATTTTGCCTATGATGCCAAGAAGTCCGGCGGGGTCACCGTGTCCCACCTGCGCTTTTCCCCGCACCCGATCCAGTCGACATACCAGGTGCATTCCGCGGATTTTATCGCCTGTCACAAGGCCAACTATGTGCATGTCTATGATGTGCTCGAGGGCATCAAGCCGGGCGGAACCTTTCTGCTTAATTCGTCCTGGTCAAAGGCGGACATGGAAGAGGAACTGCCAAATTCCATGAAGCGGACCATTGCGGAGAAAAAGATCAAGTTCTACAACATTGACGCCATTCCCATTGCCGAAAAGGTGGGCCTGGGCGGCCGTATCAACATGATCATGCAGACCGCGTTTTTCAAGGTGTCAAGCGTACTGCCCTTTGAAGAGGCCGTGGACTATCTCAAAAAAGACATCCAGAAAACCTACGGCAAAAAGGGTGAAAAGATCGTCCAGATGAACGTGGACGCGGTGGATCAGGCCGTGGCCAACCTGGAGGAGATTGATTATCCCGAGTCCTGGAAGAACGCGGGCCGCGAATCGGTCGTTGAAACCGACGAACCGGATTTTGTCAAAAACGTCATGCGGCCCATGTTGACCCAGAAAGGCGACAGCCTGCCGGTTTCCGCATTTGAACCCGACGGGATCTTTCCCGTGGGCACCAGCAAATATGAGAAACGCGAGGTGGCCATCAATGTGCCCGAGTGGATCCCGGAAAACTGTATCCAGTGCAACCAGTGTGCTTTTGTCTGTCCGCATGCCTCAATTCGCCCCGGGGTTTTTACAGAAGATGAACTCAGGGACGCGCCCGGGGAATTTGAAACCATTGATGCGGCGGGCAAGGAACTCAAGGGATACAAGTTCCGGGTTCAGGTGTATACCCGGGATTGCCAGGGCTGCGGCAACTGCGCCGATATCTGCCCGGCCAAGAAAAAGGCGCTGGTCATGCGGCCCATCAACACCCAGACCGAAAAGCAGGTGCCGTGTGAAAGCTTCTTTGAAAGCCTGCCGGCCAAGGAGAATCTGACCAAGCGGACCACGGTCAAGGGCAGCCAGTTCTATCAGCCGCTGCTCGAGTTCTCCGGCGCCTGTGCCGGCTGCGGGGAAACCTCCTATGTCAAGGTGCTCACCCAGCTGTTTGGCGAGCGGATGATTATTGCCAACGCCACCGGGTGCAGTTCCATCTGGGGGGCATCCGCACCGTCTGCACCGTATTGCACCAACAAGGACGGATTCGGGCCTTCCTGGGGCAATTCCCTGTTCGAGGACGCCGCGGAATTCGGCTACGGCATGGGCCTGGCCGTCAACCAGCGCCGCCGCTGGCTGGCCGACATGATCCGCGATGCCATTGAAGCCGATATTCCGGGTGAACTAAAAGAGGCCATGCGCGGCTGGGTGGAGAACCTGGAGGATCCCGAGGGCTCGCGCACTTACGGCGATCAGATGAAGCAGATTCTGGCCGGCATGGACCGAAGCCCGATGCTTGAGTCCATTTACGACTTTGCCGACGTGTTTACGAAAAAGTCGATCTGGGCATTCGGCGGAGACGGATGGGCCTATGATATCGGCTACGGCGGCCTGGACCACGTGATTGCCTCCGGAGAGGATGTCAATATCCTGGTCATGGATACCGAGGTGTATTCCAATACCGGCGGCCAGTCATCAAAGGCCACCCCCACAGGTGCCGTGGCCAAGTTTGCCGCTTCCGGAAAGAAGCTCAGCAAGAAGGATCTCGGCCGCATGGCCATGACCTATGGTTACGTGTATGTGGCATCCGTGGCCATGGGCGCCAATAAGAATCAGATGATGAAGGCTTTCCGGGAAGCCGATGCGTACAACGGGCCTTCCCTGATTATTTGCTATGCCCCGTGCATCAACCAGGGCCTCAGAGTCGGCATGGGCAAGAGCCAGCAGGAAGAAAAGCGGGCCGTGGAAACCGGCTACTGGCCGCTGTACCGGTATCATCCGGAAACTGAAAAACAGGGGAAAAACCCCTTTGTCCTTGAATCCAAGGCGCCGGACGGCACCCTGCAGGATTTTCTGGCAGGCGAGGTCCGGTTTGCCTCCCTGGAAAAATCATTTCCCGAGGAATCCAAGAAGCTGCGCAAGCAGATCGAAGAGGAGATCAACCGGAAGTATGAAATCTTGAAACTCATGGCCGATCCCAAGTCCATCTGCGAAGCGGGTGAAGGCGAAGACCAGAAATCCGAAGGGGAAAAGAAGGAATAAGCCAACCGGGTATGAAGAGATCGAAGCGCACGAGCTGCGAAGCACGATATTGAGCTTCGCGGGCTTCGTGCGCTTCGTGGTTTTTGGAGACTTTAGCGCGCATGGAATCAAATATGGATAACGCACAGACCCAATGCACCCGCTGCGGGACCTGCTGCGAAAAGGGCGGGCCCGCCCTGCACGCAGAAGACCTGGACCTGGTGATGCAGAAAAAGACCCCGGTACAAGACCTGTATACCATCCGCAGGGGGGAAACCGTGCATGATAACGTCTCCGGGGAGTTGATAAATACGCCACAGGAGATCATCAAGGTGAAGTCCCCAGAGGGAACCACTGCGTGCATCTATTACGATGCCGGCCAAAAAGCCTGCCGTATTTACGATATCCGTCCGCTGGAATGCCGCCTCATGGCATGCTGGGATACCGGACCGCTGGAGGCGGCATATGAAACCGACCGGCTGGACCGGGAATCTGTTTTCGGCAATCTGAAATGGCTGATGGACCTGATCCGCACACACGAAGAGAAGTGCGGTTATGAAAGGATTGCGGCGCTGGCGGAAAAACGGCAGTTCAAGGATGCCGGGGTCGGCGAAGACATCCTGGAGGCGGTGCGCTATGATACGGAAATGCGGCGCGTGGTGCAGGAAAAGGCCGGCGTGGGTGCGGGCATGCTGGATCTGATATTCGGCCGCCCGCTGGAAAAGACCATTCCCGTTCAATTCGGCATCAAGCTGGTGCGCAATTCCTGAAAACTGTGGTCTTACTTGTAAAGTTCGGGGCGGCGGTTGGGCAGAAAGTATTTCATGGGATGTTCGCGCACGGCGTTCAACTCCCGGACAGACAAATCCGCAATGATCATGTTTTCCTGTTGGCCTGTATAACTTCGCAGAAGCTTTCCGGCAGGTGAAATCAATGCGGCCACGCCCGGAAAGTGCAGTCCGTTGCCATTGTCTCCCACTTGATTTACCGCCGCTACAAAGACCCCGTTGTCAAAGGCCCGGGCCGGCAGATGCCGCATCCAGGAAGCAAGCTTGTCCGTCGCATTTTTGCCGGGCGAGGCGTGCGGCATGAAAATGATATCCGCCCCTTTTGCGGCCATGGCGGAGGAAAGCTCAGGGAAATGGGCATCGTAGCAGAGCTGTATGCCCAGGCGGATGCCGCGGGCCTCGGGCAAGGGGGGGATTTCCGATCCTGCGGTAAAATGTTTCCGTTCGGGCGGTCCCAGGTGGAGTTTTCGATATACCCCGGCTATGCCGGATTCCGGCTCGGCCAGCAGGTGGGCGGCAAAAATGCGGTCTTCGGATATTTCCGCCAGGCCGGCCAGGATGCAGATACCGTGTTTGTCGGCCATGGCCCGGATACGATCCGATGCCGGGCCGGGCAGGGGTTGTGCCGCACTGCGGATTGCCTCGCGGACATGGTAGCCCGTGGCACAGAGTTCCGGAAAACAGATGATTTCCGCTCCCTGCCGGGCTGCCGCGACCGTCCACTTTTCCATGCGTGCCAGATTTGCCGGGGTGTCCCCCAGAACCGAGCGGCAGACAACAAGGGCAATACGAACATCGCGGATCATGGCATCTTTTTACTTGAGGTTGAAGTGGGCGCGGATTTTGTAGACCCGGGTGGCCGGAAGGTTGAGAATATCATGGATGCCGGTTTTTTCTGAAATTTCAGCCAGGCTTCGGCTGATGTCGGCTTCTGTCGGGGCGATAAAGGTAAACCACACGTTGAAGGTATTGTCCCGCAGGTAGTTGTGGGTCACACCGGCATAGCTGTTGACCGTGCGCGTAAAGTCTTCCAGGTTTTGCTCCGGTACGCGGCAGGCGCACAGGGTGCTGACAAAGCCGAGCTTCTCGGGTGAAAAATTGCCTCCGATGCGCCGGATGATGTCCTTTTCCTTGAGGCGCCGGACCCGCTCGATGACTTCGTCTTCCGTGAGATCGAGTTCCTCGGCAATCCGGAGAAAGGGCCGGGCGTCGATGGGGAAATCGGATTGAATGCGGTTTAACAGGGCCTTGTCAATATCGTCGATCTTCTGCACCATGGTTGGGGTCACCAGTGTTCAGCCGTTGATCAGGTGAAGGCGAACCCGCCGGCTGCGCGGTCCGTCGAATTCACAGAAAAAGATGCCCTGCCAGGTGCCCAGTTGGAGATCTCCGCCGTCAACTGCCACGTGCACGGATTCCCCTACCAGGCCGGCCTTGACGTGCGCCGGGGAGTTGCCCTCCATGTGCCGGTATCCGGCTTTCCGCGGAACGATTTGGTCGAGCACCATTATGATGTCCCGGGCCACCGCGGGGTCTGCGCTTTCGTTGATGGTCACTGCAGCTGTAGTGTGGGGCACGTAGACCATGCAAATCCCGTTGTCAAAACCGGCACCGGCAACCCGCTGCTGCACCTCAGGGGTGATATCGATGAGTTCGGTTTTTTGCCGGGAACTTACTTCTATGGTGATGCTGTTCATTTCACAGCCCCCGCCTTTGCCGTGATGCGGGATAAAAACAAAAGCCCTGCCGTTTCAGGCAGGGCTTTTGTCAAATTCTGTACAACACGTGTGCATGGACTTGTGTCCAGGCAACAGGCAATTATACGCAGCCCGTGGGTTTCGGCAGGCCGGCCATTTTGCATGCGCCTTTGCCCGGACCGGACGGAAACAGCTCGTAGATGTGTTTGAGCTTGTAGCCGGTGAGCTTGGAAAGCACGCGCACCATCGGGGCGATGCCGTTTTTCTTGTAATAATCCTGAAGCACGTTGATGACTTTCCAGTGCTCGTCGTTTAACTCGTCAATTCCTTCCTGCTGCTTGACGTATCTCACCCAGCTTTCGTTCCAGTTCTCAAAGTTGTCAATGAAACCGTCTTCGTCCACATTAAACGTATTACCTTCAAATTCTACCGTCGGCATTGAATATCCCTCCTTTAGTTGTTTGTATTCAAAAGGCCTCTCTCGCCAATTCTTCTTAGTTTATCAAATAATTGTAAATTTTGTAATTTAACGGGTGTTGCCCGAATTGTCAATATTAAAATATGAGCATTGTTATTGTGCGCACCTAATACTCCTTGGGCGTTTGATTGAGTTGCTGTAGGGTAAAAACAGGACCATCCTTGCATACAAAGTCCTTGCCGGTATTGCAGCGGCCGCACATTCCGATTCCGCATTTCATCCGGTTTTCAAGCGACATAATTATCCGGTCTTCACTGTAACCGAGTTTGTCAAGAACCGGCTGCGTAAATTTGATCATCACGGGCGGTCCGCAGACAATTGCGTACGTGTCATCCGTGCCGGAAGGCGCCTCCTGCTCCGAGATCGTGGGCACAAACCCGGTATGGTGGGGCCACTCGGGATCGTCCGTGGAATCCACGGTAATGTGCATGTTCAGATCGTCCCGGGCGGCCCAGTTTTCGAGTTCTTCCTTGTAAAGCAGCATCCCGGGCGAACGGGCGCCGTAGATCACGTGGATGTCCTTGAACTTTTTCCGGTTTTCCGGATCCAGCATGTAGATGATCGATGAACGCAGTGTGGTAAAGGCAAATCCGCCGCCGATGATGACCACGTTTTTGCCTTCCAGGGTTTCCCAGGGGTACCAGTTGCCAAGGGGCCCCCGGATGCCCATGATGTCGCCTTCCTTCATGGAATGCAGGTAGGATGTGACCTTGCCCGTCTTAAACACCGTGAACTTGACAAAGCCCTTTTCCGTGGGCGAGGAGGCAATACCGATGGGAATTTCCCCGAGGCCGGGGATGGACAGTTCGGCAAACTGGCCGGCCCGGTATGCAAACTTTTCCTCATCCTCGGGATTGAGAAAAACGAACTTGAAAGTCTTCAGACTTTTGTCCTCGGTTTCGGTCTTGATTTCATCAATGCGAACCGGGTATGGAATATATGGATTCTCCACTTCTGACCTCCCCTTTGCTAACTCGCTGTTACTTCGCAGGTGCAGGATTCGGGATCATAGCTGTTCATCATATTGCAGATCCTGCGGATATCGATATTGACCGGGCACAGGCGGACGCATCGTCCGCACCCGGTGCACTGGATGCCGTTTTCGTATTTGTCGACATAGTATTTCAGCTTGTGCATGAAACGCTGGCGAAGCCGGTCCAGCTTGGTGCCGCGCGGATTGTGCCCGGAGGCGTGCCGGGTAAAAAGCGGATACATGCAGCTGTCCCAGTTCCGGATGCGGTAGCCCTGGTTGCCGTGTACCTCGTCCTGGACGTCAAAGCACCAGCAGGTGGGGCAGACATAGGTGCACGTGCCGCAGTTGATGCAGGCAAAGGCTTCGGTTTCCCAGATGGTATCGGCCTCGTAGAGATCCAGGAGGGACTGGCCGGCCAGGTTTTGCGTATTGACCCTGGACTGAATCCGGGACTCGGCATCGGCTTTTTTCTTTTCTATCGCCTCGGCGGCATCATCACCGGCATCGTCGTTCCAGCCGGCTGCTGAGACCAGGCTTTGGCCCTTTTCCGTAAGCACCTTTGCCATGTAATGATCCCCGTTATCCACAAGCAGGAGATCCAGGCTGTCATCGCTGTACGGACCCGAACCCGCACTTGTGCAAAAGCAGGTGGGGCATGGGTTGTCACAGGCGAGCCCGACCAGGGTTGTCGTCTCATAAGCCCGGAGCCAGTAGGGGTCCTTGTAGTCCTCGGTGTCAAAGTTGCGCCGGACCAGCGGGAACGAGTCGGCATCGCACGGCCGGATTCCGACAACCGCCTTTGATTTGTATTCCTTTTCCGGTTCCTTGAAAATCTTGTAGTCCGGGTCGTTTGCATCCATGGAGCATTTGAGGATCACCTCGGACTGCGGATATATTACGAACTTCGGGGAAATCCGGGTGTTGGCATAGTCCATGTCCGGTTCCCGGCCGGGCTCCAGGGTTTTAAACGTATGATAGAATTTTTCCTTGACCGGTCCGATCAGCGCAAAACTCCCGCGGAGTTTTTCAAGTCCGGAAGCCCAGTCTGTCTTGTCAATTTTGATGACTTTCATGATTATTGCCCTTGTCCACTGTTATGTGTTGTTGCGCAGCATCGCTTACTTGATAAAGTCTTCCGGGTCCTTCGGGCTGTAGGTATCCAGGGGCGGGCGTTTTTCGGCGCTCAGCCCCGCTTCCCAGCCGAAGAGTTCCAGGCAGTCCTTTTCGAGCTTTTTAGTAAAATCCCGTACATTGATGCCCACCGGGCAGGCGCGCACACAGGCGCCGCAGTCCGTGCAGCGGCCGGCGCAATGATAGGCCCGCAGAAAGTGAAACGTGCGCACATCCGTGGCATCCATGCTTTTTCCCACCCACTGGGGATTGGATTCATCCACAAAGCACAGCGGGCAGTAGCACAGGGGGCATGCATTGCGGCAGGCGTAGCAGCGAATGCAGTCAGAGAGCAGGTCATCGAAATGGTTCCATTTCTCATCCGGGTCCATGGCCTCGATTTCCTTGACCCGGGCGTAGGGATCAATCTCGTCTCTGCTTTGCTCGGGGACCTCTTCTGCGGCCAGTTCGTCATAAATCACCGGGTTGCGGTGCATGCACAGGCTGCAGTTTTCCTGCAGCACATCGGCCTTGTTAACGGTTTCAGAGAAATTTTCGCCCTTTATGGTGATGGTTCCCTTTTCCTCGTCTTCCGCAACAGAGGTGATATCCCCGTCCGCCATGGCGGAAAGCTTGTGGCGGTCCACCATTGCCTTGCAGGGAATACCGATAATATAGAGCTGTTCCCGCTTGATTTTGCCCTCAACAAGGTGAACCGCGATGTTTCTGGAGTTGCATCCGGTTGCAAGGATACCGATACGTTCCGTGCGGTCGGTAATATAGTTGGCCAGGTTCAGCCCGCAGTTGCTGTCCCAGACAAAGGCATCGACTTCCGCCTCGTTTTGCGCAATATAAGGCTGATGCATCAGGGGCACCGATCCCTTGCGGTAGCCGACAACCATGTCCACCTTATCTTCCTTGAGCAGGCGCTTTGAAATCTCCTTGATCTTGTCTGTGTATGAATTCATGGCTATGCAACCTTCGGTTTTGTTTTGGCGAATTTCTTTTCCTTGTTTTCCAGGGATTTGGCCGCCTCTGTGACCTTGGTGGCCACGTCCACGAACTTGGTGGATTCAGCAGAGGATATCCAGGAAAAGTGCAGTCGTTCCGGTTCAACACCCATGTGTTCCATGAGGTTTTTCATCAGGGCGAATTTCCTGCGGGCGTAGTAATTACCTTCCAGGTAATGGCATTCACCCGGATGTCACCCGGATACCCATACCGCGTCAGCCCCCCGGCGCAGACCGGCCAGGATGAATTTCGGGCTCATGCGGCCGGTGCAGGGAATTCGGATGACGCGGATGTTGGTGGGGTATTCCATTCGGCTCACACCGGCAAGGTCCGCGGCGCCGTAGCTGCACCAGTTGCAAAGAAAGCTCAATATTTTCGGTTCGTTTTCAGACATCACGTTGACTCCTTGTCCATGGGGTTCTCCGTTTATATCCGGTCAACGCGGGCAGCGTTGTGCGGAGAATGTCATCTTCTGTTTAAATTGCCGCATCGAGTTCGAAAATCTGCGAAAAAATCTGGTCCGTATCAAAACCCTTCAGGTGAATTGCACCCGAGCGGCAGGAAGCCACGCACAGGCCACATCCCTTGCACAGGGCCGGGTTGATTTCGGCCTTTCCTGCAAAACGTCCTTCCTCGGCAAAAGAGGGGGCGGAATACGGGCAGATCGAAACGCAGACTCCGCATGAGGCGCAAAGCTGCTGGTCCACCTGGGCGATGGTGCCGCTGGAAAAGACCTTTCCCTGTGCCAGCAGGGTCACAGCCCGCGATACCGCCGCCTTGGCCTGGGCGATGGATTCGTCTATGGGCTTGGGGTAATGGGCCAGACCGCACAGATAGACGCCGTCGGTGGAAAATTCCGACGGACCCAGCTTGGCGTGCTTTTCAATGAAAAACCCGTCTTCGTTCATCGGGACCTTGAAGAAGTTGGCCAGCTTTTCATCGCCATAGGGAATCACGGCCGTGGCCAGATTTACCAGATCGACTTCCAGCTCTACGGGCATCTGGAGCACGTGGTCGGTCACCCCGATGGTGATTTTATCTCCCCCGGTCTTTACCACCGGCTTGTTGTCCAGGTCGTAGCGGATGAAAATCACACCTGCCTGGCGTGCGTCCCGGTAAAGGTATTCCTTTTCTCCGTATGTTCGCACGTCTCGGTAGAGTACATAGACGTTCATGTCCGGGTTGCGTTTTTTGAGCTGCAGTGCGTTTTCCACCGAGTGGGTGCAGCACACCCTGGAGCAGTACATCCGGCCCGGTTCCCGGGAGCCCACGCACTGGATGAATGCCGCGCTGTTAAGATTGTTGAGCGTCGGATCGTTGTCCATCAGCTTTTTATCGAGTTCCAGGCTGGTCATGATCCGTTCGTCTTTTCCGTACCCGTATTCATCCGGCTTATAGGCCTCGGCACCCGTAGCAATGACCGCCACTCCGTGCTCCACGGTCTGCTCACTGCCGTTTGACAAAAGCACGGACTCGAAGTTGCCCACAAAACCTTCCACATTTGTTAACTCTGTATTGAGATGGGCATGGATCCTGTTGCTGGAATCCACGGCCTGGATCATTTCGTTTAATTTTTCGGCTACGGATTCGCCTCTGGCCGTATGGAAGATGTTGCGGGCCTGTCCGCCGAGCTGGCCGGATTTTTCCACCAGATGGGTTTCATAGCCCTGGTCGGCAAAGCTTTTGGCAGCGGCCATGCCCGCAATGCCGCCGCCAACGACCATTGCGGCCTGATGGACCTGGAGCTCGGTTTCCTTGAGCGCCTCCTGCAGGGCCACCTTGGATACGGCCATGCGTACCAGGTCCTTGGCTTTTTCCGTGGCCAGTTCGGGGTTGTTTTTGTGTACCCAGGAGTCCTGGTTTCTGATGTTTGTCATTTCAAAAAGGTACTTGTTTAACCCGGCATCCGTGAGTGTCTCCTGGAACAGGGGCTCATGGGTCTTGGGCGTACAGGCGGCCACCACAATGCGGTTTAAGCCTTTTTCCCGGATAAGTTCAGCCATGTTGTCCTGTGCATCCTGGGAACAGGCAAAAAGCTTGTCCGAGGCAAACTCCACGTAAGGCAGGCTGGATGCGTATTCCACGACCTTCGGCACATCGACCACGCCTGCAATATTAACACCGCACTGGCAGATAAAAACGCCGATTTTGGGGCGTTCTCCCGAGACGTCGGTTTCCGGCGGAAGCTCTCTTTCCTTGACCTGCGTGTTTCTCTGCTCTGCCAGCAGTTCGCCGGCCGCAGCAGACGCCGCGCTGGAATCCACCACTGATTGCGGGATGTCCTTGGGGCCCTGGAAGGCACCGCAGGCGTAAATACCGGGCCTGGAAGTTTCCACCGGGGTAAATGTGCCGGTTTTTGCAAAATGCCCCTCGGTCAGATCAATGTCGAGCTTTTCAGCGAGCTTGATAAGCTCCGGCGAAGTCTGCAGCCCCACCGAAAGTACGATCATGTTGAAGATTTCGGTTTTGAGCTCCCCTTGTTCGGTGACATATCGAAGCTCCAGGTCATCTGAGCCCGGGATCGGCGTGACCGTATGTACCCGGCTTCGAATGAAATTGACCCCGGAGCGGTTTTCCGCGGCGTCGTAGAACCGTTCGAACTCCTTGCCGTGGGTCCGCATGTCCATATAGAAAATCGAGCAGTCCAGGTCCTCGCCCACGTGCTCTTTGGCGATGACGGCTTCCTTGATGGCGTACATGCAGCACACCGAAGAGCAGTAAGCGTTGTCGCAGCGGTTTAAATCCCTGGAGCCCACGCACTGGAACCAGGCGATTCTCTTGGGTTCCGCATTGTCCGACGGGCGGACGACGTGGCCGGTGGTCGGCCCGGAAGCCGAGAGAATCCGTTCGAACTCCATGGAGGTGATGACATTGGGATGGCTGGCATACTGGTAGTTTTCCAGCCCCGCCGGAGAAAAGGGCTCAAACCCGGGCGCCAGGATCACGGAACCGACATTGAGGTTTACGGTTTGTGGCTTTTGTTCAAAGTCTACCGCATCCACCGGGCATTTTTTCTGGCATACGCCGCACTTGCCTTTTTGCAGGTAAATGCAGGCTTCCGGATCAATGCTGTATTTCAGCGGCACGGCCTGTGGATACTCCACATAGATGGCTTTTCGCTTGACAAGCCCGGCGTTGTACGTGTCAATCACCTTCTTGGGACATTTTTCCGCACATGCCCCGCAGGCAATGCATTTTTCCTCGTCCACGTAGCGCGGATGCCTGAGCACTTCAACCTCGAAGTTGCCCGCCTGGCCCGTAATGTTTTGAACTTCCGAAAGAGTGACGATTTCAATGTTTAAGTGCCGGCCGACCTCGACCAGTTTCGGCGAGATAATTCACATGGCACAGTCGTTGGTGGGAAAGGTCTTGTCCAGCTGGGCCATGGCGCCGCCAATGGAAGGCCCCTTTTCCACCAGGTACACATAATAGCCGGAATCGGCAAGATCCAGCGCAGACTGCATGCCGGCGATACCGCCGCCGACCACCATCACGGATCCGATCTTATTGCTTGCCATATTTAACACTCCTGATAATAATATTGCAGGGTTATGGATGCTCCAACTTAGAGAACACACAGAAAGTCAAATTTTCTTGATATCCATAAACAGTTATGTTGTCAATAGAATTTTGGGCTATATCTCACTGAACCTGAAGATAAAATTGTAGAAATTTCAATATAATGCTTTGCATCCGGAAATCAAGTCGCATATTTGGCAACAGGAGCTGGAATTGACGCAGAAAACCAGAATCATCGTTATTTCCGGGCCGACCGGGATCGGTAAAACCGAGATTTCCATAAGCCTGGCGGAAGTGTTTGGCGGAGAAATCGTGGGCGCCGATTCCATGCAGATCTACCGGCATATGGACATTGGCACGGCAAAACCCGGCCCCGACGAGCGCGGCCGGGTCCCGCATCATCTTATTAACGTGGCCGACCCGGATGAAGTCTATGATGCCGCCCGGTATATGCGCGAAGCCCGGGCGGCCGTTGATGACATCAAAAGTCGGGGGCGTTTGCCAGTGGTTGTCGGCGGTACGGGATTTTACATAAAGGCGCTGCTATATGGTCTTTTTGATGCCAAGCCGGAGGATGTGCGGGTGCGAAATCGTCTTTGGCAGGAGGCCCGCGCCCTGAGGGGCGGTGCCATGCATGAGCGGCTTGCTGCATGCGACCCTGAGACGGCCCGTCGCATCCATCCCAATGATACTTACCGGGTGATCCGGGCCCTGGAGGTCTTCGAGCTCACGGGCACCCCCGTGTCTGCCTTCCGGGCGGCGCACCGCTTTTCCGACGCCCCGTATTGCCCCCTGAAATTTGCCCTCTGCATGGAACGCGGGAAATTATACCGCCGCATTGATGCGCGGGTCGATCAGATGATCGAGCAGGGAATCGTCGAGGAGGTCCGGGGGCTGCTGCAGATGGGGTATGACAAAAACGCCAGGGCTATGCAGGCCCTGGGATATCGCCACATCCTCGGCTACCTGGAGGGCGAAACCGATTGGCAAACCGCGGTGGAGACCCTGAAAAGAGATACCCGCCGTTATGCCAAGCGGCAGCTGACGTGGTTTCGCAAGGATATGGAGACAATCTGGGTCCGGCCCGATCAGCAGGCTGAAATCACCGAACGCATCCGGGCTTTTCTTTTTGGTTGATGCGTCTTTTCACTCTCCGGAACCGGCTTGTTTTTCCAGGTCGACCACGCCGATCTGCAGGGCGTAGCGCACCAATATGGCCGTGTTTTTTACCGCCAGTTTTTCCATCAGGTTGGTGCGGTGCTTGGCCACGGTCTTGGGGCTGATGCCGAGGTTGCCGGCAACCTCGGCCGTGGTTGCCCCTTCGGCGATGAGGCGGAAGACCTGCTGTTCGCGCCTGGAAAGCCGGGCGTAAAGATTGGCTTCCGCCTCGGCCTCATCTTTTTTGACAAACGTATTGATGATCTCCGCGCTGATTTCCGGGCTCAGGTAGTATTCCTTGCCGTGCACGGTGCGAATGGCTGTCCGGATTTCCGAAAAGGGCGCGGTTTTCAATACGTATCCCCTGGCCCCGGCCTGGAGGCTTTCGCGCACCTGCTTTTTGTTTTTCCCGGTGGTCAGTATCAGGAGTTCGGAGTCCGGGCTGGCTGCTTTAAACCGGCTGACCCCGTCCGGCCCGTTAAATCCGGGTATCGCGGGTTCAATTATCACGATGTCCGGTTTTTTCTGTCTGGTTTTCTCCAAGGCTTCCGGGCTGTCCGCCGATTCCAAAGCCACCTCCATGTCCGGTTCCCTGTCCAGAAGCGCACGGATTCCCTGGCGAACCACCACCTGGTTGTCCACAAGTATGATTTGAATTTTCATGCAAATGATTCCTTTTCGGTTTCGGGGGTTTTGGGCTGTATTTTCGCCTGCCGGGCTGCGTCCGGTTCAGGCACGGACCGGGATTGTCAAAACGGTAGCGGTTTGCCCGTATCATAAGCCACGGCCTGGCAGGTGGCCACCAGCTTCCGGTTGCTGTCTGTAACCCGTATGTCGTAATTGGCGATTTTCCGGGAACGGCTGATTTCCCGGGCTTCGGCTGAAAGCATTGTGCCCGAGGCCGGGCTGCTGACATATGCGACATTGACGTTTAATGCCACGGCAATGTTGCCGGCCGTCTGGCTGGCGGTTTCAAAAGCCTCGTCAATGAGGGAAAAAATCGCCCCGCCGTGAGCGCGTGAATAGATGTTGGCCATGGATTCCGGGGCATAGTGCATTTCCACCCGGGAATATCCCGCAGCAAGCTCGGCAAGCCGCATGTTTAGCGTACACGCCAGGGGCTCTGCTTCAACCGCCCTGGAAATCGCCTTTTTGACTTCCGGATCAATGGGTTGTTTTTCTTCCAATCAGGTCTCCCCGGATGCGGCTATCGCAGTTGATCCCAGATTTGCTCGGCTTGGGCCATACCTCCTTTTTCCGGTTCTGATTTTAAATAATTTAATATAAAAACAGGTTTGCCCGGATTCAAGGGGAATTTCGTTTTTCTGCCGGAATCGGGCGGACCTGAAAGGCAGAAAAGATTGCCGCGCCTTTTTATTCCCGGCCGATTTTGGATGATAAAAAGCGCGCGCGCATCAGCAGTTCGATCCATTGCGCAAACAGGGCGGCCAGTGGAGCCGAACCCTGGCAGGCGGCATGCAGCCGCGTTTTTTCAAATGCGTCAAACTCATCAGCCAGGGCTTTGTCCCCGGGCGCATCAGCCATCAGGCGGCCGTAGATTTCCGAGGCCTGCTCGAAATGGCCCTGGACGGCATACAGGCGGGCGAGGCTAAGCGTATGCGGCCATTGGGAATTACTCATTCTCGGTGCCCTCCGATTTATCGGAAAACTTGAATACGATTTCCCCGGGAGCGACCATGTTGAGTTCATGCCGTGCCATGTACTCGATGTATTCCGGATCGTTTTTCAACCTGTTAATGGCCCGGTACATCTCGGTGTTCTGCTGTTCCACCCGCGCGTTTTGCTGTTTCACGGAGTCAAGGTCCCGGCGCATGGACTGCAGCGCCATCAGGCCGTGGCCGCCGAAAATGATGATCAGCAGATAGACGCCCATCATCAATGAGGCGGTCCACAGGCCGATATCCACAAGCCGGGTTTTGTTGAATCCTTCCTTCAATGCCGTTTCACCGTGGATAAGAACGCTTTGAGTTCTTCGCGCTGCAGCATTGCCGCGCAAGCCCCGTATATGAT
>CAZTHW010000015.1:0-20006 GCA_964613595.1 uncultured Desulfobacteraceae bacterium
ATAATATTGTGATATCATAATATAAACAAAAAAACCTGTCAACACTTTTTTTCTGCAAAAAAATCAGTCCTATTTGAAGGTTAGTCTTTTCTACACCAAAAGAATTCTATTGACAAAAAAATATTCTTTTGTAATAAAGAGTTGCCTTAAAACAAACAAATAACTCGTAAAAGTTTTTTTCACAACCCAATCAACAAACAATAAAAAGGGATCCATATGGCAGAGATTTTACCCTTTTGCGGGATACGTTATAATCAGGAAAAAATCCGCGACCTGTCCGAAGTGGTCACGCCGCCCTATGACGTGATTTCAGAGGATCAACAGGAAGGCTATTACCAGCGGCATCCCAACAACGTGATCCGTCTGGACAAGGCCAAGGCCACGCCCGGGGACACGGATACGGACAACCCTTACACCCGGGCGGCGGCTGATTTTCGCCGGTGGCTTGAACAGGGCGTGCTGATCCAGGATGAAAAGCCGGGCTTTTATTTGACCTCGGTGGAATTTTCCATAAACGGCGAAGCGATCACCCGGTACGGGCTGATCGCAGCAGTGCGGCTTGAGCCTTTTGAATCCGGGGTGATTCTGCCCCACGAGGAGACCTTTTCCAAGGTGAAATCCGAGCGGCTGAAACTGATGAAGGCCTGCCACGCCAATTTCAGCCATATATTTTCAATTTATTCGGACCGGAACAACATTCTTGCCACGCTCAAGGCAGAAGCCGAAAAAAGACAACCCGAGACCGCATTCACCGATGACAGCGGCCACTTCCACCGCATGTGGGAAATTTCCGACCCGGAGATCTGCCGGCAGGTCACAACGGCCTTAAAAGAGCGGCGTCTGTTTATTGCCGACGGCCATCACAGATATGAAACCGCCCTGAATTATCGGGAGTGGGTGCGCCAGAACACCCCGGACTTTGACGAAAATCATCCGGCCAATTTCATTATGATGTATTTGTGCGCAGTCGAGGACCAGGGACTGATTATCCTGCCCACCCACCGGCTGCTGCCCGAAGTACCCGAAAATGCCGGCAAAAAACTGCTAACCGATGCAGCCGCCCATTTTGACATTGAAACCTTTGACCACGACCCGGACAGAAAGACCGCCGCCCGTCAGCTAAACCGGTCCATGCACCGGCACCGCAACGACCATATCGTGGGCGTGGCCATCAAGGATGAGCCGGCTTATTACGCAATGGTCTTAAAGCCCGGGGTCATGGAAGAACTCTTTGGCGGCGAGATTCCCGACGAACTTCAGGGACTGGATGTGACCACGCTTACGCGTCTGATTCTGATGAAGCTGATGGGATTTGACAAAAAAAACCTGGACGATCATTCTTTGATCGGCTACAGCAGCAGCGAAACCGAAGCCCTGGATATGGTGGCAGCGGGGCAGTATGATATGGCATTTATCCTGAACCCGCCCACCAATGAACAGGTCCGGAAAATTGCAGAGGCGGGTTTGACCATGCCCCGGAAAACCACGTTTTACTATCCCAAGGCGATCACCGGCCAGGTCATGAACAAGCTGAGCCGGGACTGATTTTTCCCGGAATTTGCGAATACAGGAGGCCGGTAAATCAGGGAAGTCCGGGATATAAAACAGATGCAGGCGCTGGCGGAAGATTTCCGCCGGCAGGAGCGGACCATTGCGTTTGTGCCCACCATGGGGTATCTGCATGACGGGCACATTTCCCTGCTGGCAGCGGGCCGGCAGATGGCCGACATCCTGGTTGTCAGCATATTCGTCAATCCGACCCAGTTCGGTCCGGGCGAGGATTATGCCAATTATCCCCGGGATCCGGAAAGGGACCGGGCGCTGGCGGAAAAGGCGGGCACGGACGTGTTGTTCATGCCGGAAAAAGAACAATTATACCCGGAAGGCTATGAAACCTATGTGACCCAGACGCATCTGCCCAAGCATTTGTGCGGGCTTTTTCGGCCCACCCATTTTTCCGGGGTAACAACAATTGTGGCCAAGCTTTTTAACATCGTCAAACCGCATTATGCAGTCTTCGGCGAAAAGGATTACCAGCAGCTGGCAATTGTCCGGAAAATGGCGGCGGATTTGAATTTCGACACACGGATCGTAGGTGCCCCGATTGTACGGGAACCAGACGGACTTGCCCTGAGTTCGCGCAACAAGTACCTGGCCCAGCAGCAGCGTCAATCCGCGCTGAGCTTAAACCGGGCCCTGACTGAGGCACAGCAGATGGTGGCCAGGGGCGAAACCAGGGCGGAGTGCATAATTGAAAAAGCGGTTCAGATCATTACCGCCCAAGCGCAAACCGGGATCGACTATGTCCGGATCTGCGACCCGGAAACCCTTGAGGATGTGGCTGTTGTTGACCGCCCGGTTTTAATGGCCCTGGCGGTCCATGTGGGACAAACCCGACTGATTGACAATACCATGCTTGTCCCGCAAAACGGCGAACAACAATGACCGGGAACCGCAAATTCCCGATTGCGGAAATTTGCAATTCACAGCAATCGGTCTGATAATTTAAATATTGATAAGCCTGTAAAAAGTCTTTTTTACAGGCAGTGTTAAGTTTTAAGTGATTAAGTGTTTAAGTAAAATCAAAGACTTATATTTTTATTGCTTGGCGGACATAAACATTTTCAAGACTTTTTACGAAACCGTCAAGTATTGCAGTGTTGAACCAATAACCTGAAAAAAGGAGTACACCATGACGCAGAAAAGTTACCTTTTTACCTCAGAATCCGTTACAGAAGGCCACCCGGACAAGGTGGCTGACAAAATATCCGACTCCATCCTTGATGCACTCATCGCACAGGACAAAAGGTGCCGCGTGGCATGCGAGACTCTTGTCACCACCGGCCTGGCCTTTATCGCCGGAGAAATCACGGCCCAGGCCACAGTGGATTTCCCGGATACCGTCCGACAGACCATCAAAGACATCGGGTATTGCTCCTCGGACATGGGATTTGACTGGCAGACCTGCTCCGTGCTGACCAGCATCGACAAGCAGTCCCCGGACATTGCCCAGGGCGTGGACGAGGGCAAGGGCCTTTACAAGGAACAGGGCGCAGGCGACCAGGGCCTGATGTTCGGCTATGCATGCGATGAAACCGACGAACTCATGCCCATGCCCATTTTGTATGCCCACAAGCTCACCAAGCGGCTTGCCGAAACCCGCAAAAACAACATCCTGGACTTCCTGCGGCCGGACGGAAAGTCCCAGGTCACCATCGAGTATGAGGACGGGCGGCCCAAACGCGTGGATACCGTGGTCATTTCCACCCAGCATACAGCCGATGTCACGTATGAACAGATCAAGGAAGGCGTGATCGAGGAAGTGGTCAAAAAGGTCGTGCCCTCGGAAATGATCGGGGATGATACCAAGTACTTCATCAACCCCACGGGCAAATTCGAGGTTGGCGGCCCCATGGGCGACTGCGGGCTGACCGGGCGCAAAATCATCGTGGACACCTACGGCGGCCAGGGAAGTCACGGCGGCGGGGCCTTTTCAGGCAAGGATCCTTCCAAGGTGGACCGCAGTGCCTCGTATATGGCCCGTCATATCGCCAAAAACATGGTGGCCGCAGGCGTGGCCAGGAAATGCGAGGTCCAGATCGCCTATGCCATCGGCGTGGCCGAGCCGGTTTCCATCCTGGTGGATTTTCTCAATACCGGAAAAATTGCCGAAGACCAGGCCACCAAAATCATCCGGGATGTTTTTGACCTGCGGCCGGCAGCCATTACAGAATACCTGGACCTGCTGCGCCCGATTTTCAACAAAACCTCGGCTTACGGTCACTTCGGCAGAAACGACCCGGACTTTACCTGGGAAAAGACCAACAAGGCCGAAGAGATCAAGGAAAAGGCAAAACTGTAAGAACAAGAATCCGACCGTCTGCGGTGAATGCCCATGCTTGATTAAAACCACGAAGCGCACGAAGAACACGAAGGCTTTGTATCTATATGATTTTATCTTCGTGGCCTTCGTGACCTTCGTGGTTGTCCGCGCATTCTGCCCACCCAAATACCCCAGCCGGGCCTTCAGGGTTCGGCTTTTTTATTTTCAAACGGACGGCGCACCACGATTACCCGACACTCCCGAAGGAAAAAAAGGTTTTCCACCGCACTGTGCAGCCTGGATGCGTCCGTGTTGCTGATCACAATATTCGTACCGCCCGAAGGCTTTGCTTTAAGCGCCTTGACAACAAGCGGGTTGTCTCCGACCCGCTCATTTTTCTCAACTGCTGCCATATTCGCTGCATATCCGCACATGCCGCGCTGAACGACAAATTCACGGCTCACGTAAGCCGAACCGTAAACCTCCCGGCCGCCTTCATCAAAAATGGCAAAACACATGGAAGGCGCCACATCCACACCCCGGGCATCGACCACCAGACCTGTAAAATCCGCTTCTTCCACATCCGGAGCGGACCGTCCCAGGTTTTTCATCTCCAGCTGCACGATGTGCTCGGGAAGTATCAATTGGGCAAGAGACCCGGCAATGGGCATGCTGCGGGTAACTTCCACGGCGCCGTCCGAAGAATAAACAATATCTTCGATCGGGGCGGATTTGAGCTGCTGCTCGATCTTTGCCATCACCTGATCATTGCCCGCGACAACGTCGCCGACCTGCCAGCGATCGCTCAACCGAAGGTGCCTCACGGTTTCCAACAGGTTGATATAGGCATGACGTCTGGCTTCCATGGCCGCCATTTCCCATCCCGCGAGCGTATTGCTCACCTCCGGCAAAGCCCACCCGATCCCCTTTGCCGCCACCACCCGGCGGGTCCAGTTGATTTGACCGCCGGGCACGGACTGGACCAGATCCGCCGGGCCCGCCCAGGCGATCCAGGCCGGGCAAAGCATTGCCAAAAACAATACAAGTGTTCGGACGTGCTGATTCATCCTGCTGTTTTCACTATTAAATCTGCGATGGATATCACGTCGTCCAACCCGTAGCGCGGCACCCCGGCATCCAGGTCGGCATCCGTGACCAGGGCCACCAGGTTGGCATCGTTAAGGCATACCGGCTTTGTTTGCTCATTTTGCCGGTAAACCTCGATTTTGGGCAAATCCTGCTTCTTGTAGCCTTCTGCCAGGACAAGGTCCATGTCCGAAAAGTAAGCGGAAACATAGTTGCGCACGTGGTCGGTGCTTTCAGTGTTCACAGCCACGGACTTGAACATGACGATATTCGTGTCTGCATCCACGATAACCGTATCGGCTCCTGCTTCGGCATGTCGGCGGCTGTCTTTGCCGCTCGGGTCAAAAACCATCTTGTGCATGATGTGTTTAATGGTCCCCACACGGAAGCCCCTGCGTTTTAATTCCGGAATCAATTTTTCCATCAGCGTGGTCTTTCCGGAATTTGTCCCGCCGACAATCGCCACGATCCCCGTCATCATCCCAGTCCGTTTCTGTAATCCGGAATCTGCAAAACCATTGCCTTATCCTCTTATGCCATGATTTTCCATAAAATGCCAGACTTTATGCCCATACCGCCCCCATGTCAAGGCAAATAGAACCCAATTGACCGGGAACCTGAATGAAACAGCCTTGGTACCTGAACCAGGCCCTGGAAAGAAAAGCGTGGCTGGAAACACTTTCGCAGGGCGGCCCAACCCCCAGACAAATTTCCCACTTGGTACCGAAAGGTTTCAAAACCCCCGAAGCTAGAAGACAAACCTTTCGGATTTGCAAGCCTTAAACAGCCCGTGGGAAGCCGCCCGGGTTTTCTTTGACAAGCCTTGACGAAATCCGCGAGGCGGCATAAAGTAAGCCCGATATTTACCCTGAGATGCAATTCGAAAATCCGGATCATGGTTATGAAGGTTTCCGCTAAGTTCCGCCTGCAGATACTGACCGCAGCGGGCGTGCTCATTGTCTTGCTGGCCGCGGCCGCATTGGTGTCCTGGCAGAAAAACGGCGGCTATTCCCGGACGGAAATCATTTCCCCGAAAAGTCCCGCTGAAAACAAACCGGTTTCCGTAACCCGCACAGACGACGGCTGGTGGGAAAGCCGGCGCATGATATATTTTGATATTCCGGCGCGAATCCGGTTTTACCTGCCGGAGGCAGACAGGCCCGCGGCAAAAGATGTCGCCAAAAAGGGATGGGACGAGTTTGCGCGCATCGGCCGCGTTTTTAATCCCTCGGATCCGGACTCGGAAACCGGCCGCCTTAATGCGGCGGATAAAACCGGGCCGGTTTCCGTGTCAGAGGATATTTTTTCTGTACTCGAGCTTGCCAAACGGCTGTGGCAGGCCAGCAACGGCGCTTTTGACCCAACCATGGGGCCTGTGAAAACCCTGTGGCAGCAGGCGGTCAAAGACCAGAAAATTCCTTCTGACCGCCGTATCCATAGTGTGCTGGCCCGGACCGGCTTTGAGCACGTCCTTCTCAAACCCGGGCAAAATGCCGTAATATGCCAAAAAGAGGAGATTACGTTTGATTTCGGCGGCATTGCCAAGGGATATGCCGTGGACCGGGTAAGAAACATATTAAAGGACGCCGGCATCCGCGCCGGCCTGGTTCAACTCGGCGGGGAAATCGCCGCATTCGGCAGCAACGGAAACAAGCCATGGCGCATCGGCATTCAGCATCCCGCCGATATGTAGGGAATATGGGGAGTGGTCTCCGGCAGGGGCGCCATGCGGGTATCGACCAGCGGCAATTACCGACAGCCGCTGATAATCCAGGGGCATGCCTTTTACCATATTTTCAGCCCCAAGACCGGAAAGCCGGTTTCTGAAAAAGTGCTCGGGGTGACCACGGCAAGCTTCGGGCAGAAAAAAAACAGCGCACTGCTGGATGCCGCGGCAACGGCCATCACTGTCCTGGGTGCGGAAAAGGGACTGGAACTGGCAGAAAAACTCCATATTCAAGCCCTTGTCTTAACCCGGGGGGCCAACGAAGAAATCAGGGAACAAACCACACCGGGCTTTTCCGATCATTACACGCCCGGATGGTCTCCGGATGCGTAAATCCCCGGAAAAACAAAACCCAAACACGATCCGGAACAAAAAATGCCGCCCGTGGGGCCAACCCGGCATAAAAGCCCTGCAGATTCAAGCAGCATTGCATCCCTGCAACCTAACGCGGGAAAACGTGTTTATTCCATTGACACCATTTCCCATTTATAGTATCGCAATTCTTTCTGAAAATCACAAAATTACCAACTATTCTTAATCTTTTATAAAATGCGATTCTTTAAAAAATTTGTTTGATGCTTATGGTGACCTTTGGCGTCCTGTAGGCAATATCATCAAGCAGAATGCAAGGAGAACATAAATGAAATCAAGAGAAAAAGGTGCTTCAGCCGGGTCGGGACAACCCCCGGTGGGCTCTGTCATGGTTGTCGGCGCGGGAATTTCCGGCATGCAGTCCGCACTTGACCTGGCCAATTCCGGATATTACGTTTATCTGGTGGAAAAGACATCCGCCATCGGCGGAATCATGTCCCAGCTGGACAAGACGTTTCCCACCAATGACTGTGCCATGTGAGTCATCTCGCCCAAACTGGTCGAGGTCGGCCGGCACTTAAACATTGAACTCCTGACAAACACGGAACTGCTCAGCCTGAACGGCAACCCGGGCCAATTCAAGGCCCATATCCGGCAGGAACCGCGCTATGTGGACATTTCCAAATGCACAAGCTGCGGGGAATGCGCCAAGGTCTGCCCGATCGAGGTGCCCAGCGAATACGACCGGGAAATGACCACCCGAAAGGCGGCGTTTAAAAAATATGCCCAGGCCATACCCGGGGCATATGCCATCAGCAAGCGCGGCACCGCACCCTGCAAGGCCACCTGCCCGGCTCACGTAAGCATCCAGGGATATATCGCCCTGATCAACCAGGGACAGTACAAGGAAGCCGTGGAACTTTTCCGCGACGCACATCCGTTTCCCGGGGTGTGCGGCCGGGTGTGCCACCATCCGTGCGAAAGCGTGTGCACGCGAAACGACTACGACGAGCCTCTGGCTATCCGGGAACTGCACCGCTTTCTGGCCGACTGGGAAAAAGAGGCGGACGAAAAAGTTCTGCCCGGGGCGACCGAAGAAAAGCGGGAAGAAAAAGTGGCCGTAATCGGCGCGGGGCCTGCCGGGCTGGCAGCAGCCGCTTCCCTGGTCCGGCGGGGCTACGGGGTTACCGTTTATGAAAAACTTCCCGTGGCCGGCGGCATGATGGCCGTGGGCATCCCGGAATACCGGCTTCCGCGCGACATTCTCCAGCGGGAAATCGACATTATCCGAGAGATGGGCGTGGAAATCAGAACCGGCGTGACCTTCGGCAAAGACATCACCTTTGACAGCCTCAAAGCCGAAGGGTTTTCGGCCGTGTTCATGGCCATCGGCCTGCACAAGGGCCGGAGCCTTGGCATTGAAAACGAAAACGCCGAGGGCGTGCTCCAGGGCGTGGATTTCCTGCGCGACACGGCCATGGGAAAAGACGTGCCCCTGGGCAAAAACGTCCTTGTCATCGGCGGCGGCAACGTGGCCATTGACGTGGCTTTAACCGCCAAGCGCAAGGGCGCGGAATCCGTTACCATGGTCTGCCTGGAACGCCGCGAGGAAATGCCGGCCTGGGAGCATGAAATCGAGGATGCCCTGGAAGGCGACATCAAGATCGTCAACTCCTACGGTCCCAAGGACTTCTTTATCAATCAGGAGAACAAGTTTACAGGCATCGAGTTTAAGACCTGCACGGCCGTATTTGACGATGAGGGCCGGTTTAACCCGGCATTTGACGAAAACGCCTGCGAGGCCTTTTTCGGAGATACCGTAATTATCGCCATCGGGCAGGCCACCGATACCTCGGATATCGAGGGACAAAACGTGCCGCTTACCGCCAGGGGCGGCCTGGAAGGAGACTCCCTCACACTGCAGACCTCCGCGGAATGGATTTTTTCCGGAGGCGATGCCTTTTACGGGCCCAAGTCGGTGGTGGAAGCGGTGGCCTCGGGCAAGGAGGCCGCGGAAAGCATCCACCGGTACATCAACGGCATGGACCTGCGCGAAGGCCGGGAAAAGGACTGGAGCTACGAAAAGCCGGATGTGATCAACGAACCCCACAAGGATCGGGTGCCGGTTCGCTGCCTGGACCCGGAAGCCAGGGAATGCAACTTCCTGGAAGTTTCGTTTGGATATAACGAACAAGAAGCGCAGACCGAGGCGGATCGCTGCCTGAAATGCGGCATCTGCTCGGAATGCTACCAGTGTGTAAAGGCCTGCCTGGCAGATGCAATCGACCACGAACAGACCGCGGCGGAAAAAGACCTCGACGTGGGATCCGTGGTCCTGTGCCCGGGCAACGACGTATTTGACCCATCGGTCCTGGAAGACACCTACAGCTACCAATCAAGCCCGAATGTCCTGACAAGCTCGGAATTCGAAAGAATCCTGTCGGCTTCCGGGCCGACCATGGGGCACCTGGTGCGCCCTTCGGACCACAAGGAACCCGAAAGGATCGCCTGGCTCCAGTGCATCGGGTCCCGGGACACCAACCGGTGCGGAAACGGATACTGCAGCTCCGTGTGCTGCATGTACGCCATCAAAGAAGCCATGATCGCCAAGGATCACGTGGAACACGACCTGAAGGCGACCATCTTCAACATGGACATCCGGACATTCGGCAAGGATTACGAGAAGTATTACCTGCGCGCCCGGGACGACTCCGGGGTCGAATTTGTCAAGGCCCGTGTCCACACCATTGACGCGGATCCGGAGACCGGAAACCTCTACCTGAGATACGTGGACGAGGCCGGAAACCTCAAGGTCGAAGAATACGACATGGTGGTGCTCTCGGTGGGCCTGCAGGTGCCGCAGTCCACCATCGAGACCGCACAGCGCTTAAACATCGACCTGAATCACTACAATTTCGCGAATACCAGCCCCCTGGCGCCGGTGGACACTTCCAGGCAAGGCGTGTTTGCCTGCGGCATATTCCAGGGGCCCAAGGACATTCCCACCTCGGTAACCGAGGCGAGTGCCGCAGCCTGTGCAGCCGGAAGGGACCTGGCTCCCGCCCGGGGCACGCGAATCAAGGAACAGATCCGCCCCGAAGAAATTGATGTGGAAGGCCAGATCCCCCGCATAGGGGTGTTTGTCTGCGACTGCGGCATCAACATCGCCGGCGTGGTCGATGTGCCCGCGGTGCGTGAATACGCTGAAAAGCTGCCTTATGTGGCCTTTGCCGGTGAAAACCTGTTTACCTGCAGCCAGGACGCCCAGGACAGCATGAAAGAAGTGATCCAGGAACACAATATCAACCGCGTGGTGGTTTCTTCCTGTACGCCCAAGACCCATGAGCCGATCTTTATGGATACCCTGGAATCGGTCGGCTTGAACAAATACCTGTTTGAGATGGCCAATATCCGGAACCAGGACTCCTGGGTCCACGGAGACAACCCGGAGGCCGCTACGGAAAAAGCAAAGGAACTGGTCCGGATGGCCGTGGCGCGTGCCGCCTCCCTGCGCCCCCTTCACGAACGCCAGATTCCCGTTAACAAACGGGCCCTGGTCGTGGGCGGCGGTGTGGCAGGCATGACCGCTGCGCTCGGCATTGCAGACCAGGGGTTTGAAGTTGTTCTTGTGGAGAAAGAAGGCGAACTCGGCGGCCTGGCCAACCGGCTGACCCGGACAATCGAGGGCAACGAGGTTGCGCCCTACGTGGCCGAAACCGCGGAAAAGATTAAAAATCACTCCGGGATCGAGGTGCTGACCGACTCCATGATCGTGAATTTCTCCGGTTTCAAGGGCAATTTCACCACGGAGGTGTTGACAGGCCAGCAAATGATCAGCCGCAAGATCGAACACGGCGTGACCATCATGGCCACCGGCGCCAACGAATACCGGCCTGCTGAATATCTCTACGGAGAAGATCCCCGGGTCGTCACTCAACTGGAGCTCGGTAGCCGCCTGGAAGAAGAAGGTGCGGCAGACAACCTCAACCAGGTGGTCATGATCCAGTGCATCGGATCGCGAAACGAGGAAAACCCGAACTGTTCGCGCATCTGCTGCCAGAGTGCCATAAAGAACGCCATTCACATCAAGAAACTCAACCCTGAGACACAGGTATATGTACTTTACCGGGACATCCGGACCTACGGGCTGCTCGAAGACTACTACACCGAGGCCCGCCGGCTCGGCGTGATGTTTTTCCGGTTTGATCCCGAAAATCCGCCTGTTGCCGAAGCCGCAGAAGACTGCGTGAACGTGACCTTCACCGACCATATCCTGCAGCGCAAGGTCAACGTGGATGCGGACCTGCTGGCATTGAGCGCGGGAGTGCAGGCAGAGGATACCGAGGAACTCGCCAATATCATGAAGTTAAACCGCAACGCGGAAAACTTCTTTATCGAAGCCCATGTCAAGCTTCGGCCCGTGGAAATGGGCAAGGAAGGGGTCTTCGTGTGCGGCACGGCCCACAGCCCGAAACTGATTTCCGAGTCCATTGCACAGGCCATGGCAGCGGCTTCCAGGGCAACCACCATGCTGGCCCAGCCATTTCTGACGCTTTCCGCGGTGGTTGCAAAAGTGGACCCGGAAAAATGCGCCTCCTGCCTGATCTGTGTGCGCACATGCCCCTTTGGCGTGCCCCGGATCAACGAGGAAGGTGTCAGCGAAATCGACGATGCAATCTGCCAGGGCTGCGGCGCATGTGCGGCCGAATGCCCGGCTAAGGCCATCGAGCTGCAGTGGTATGAAGACGATCAAATCACAAGCAAGGTGGACGCCTTGCTGGAGGGAGAAGAATCATGAGCAACGATTTTCATCCGAAGATCCTGGCTTTCTGCTGTAACCAATGAGGGTACTCTGCTGCGGACCTGGCAGGTTCCATGCGACTGACGTACCCCACAAGTTTCCGGATAGTCCGCGTGCCGTGTACCGGCAAAGTGGATGTCAAACACATGCTTCGGGCTTTTGAAAAGGGCGCAGACGGCGTGTGTATAATCGGGTGCATGGAAGGCGAGTGTCTTTACAAGACCGGAAACCTCCGTGCACGCAAAAGGGTCGAGCAGGTTCAGCGGATTTTGAATTCCATCGGCCTCGAAGGCGATCGGGCGCAGATGTATAACCTCTCCTCGAGCGATGCGCCCCTGTTTGCAAAATATGCCGAGGAAATGGATGAGCGGATCCGGGGCCTAGGACCGAATCCCATGAAAAAAAAGAAAAAGGAAAAGAATGCAGCCTGAGATTGAAAATTCGAAGCACGAAATCCGAAATTCGAAACAATGACAAAAATTCGAATCTTTAAATGACATAAACAAAAAAGGGTTGACTGAATCTGTTTTGATCATTTGGTCATTCGGATTTCGGATTTGTTTCGAATTTCGATATTCGGATTTCGGATTTAATTAAATATATTTTAACCTTTTTTAATCTCACAATAAAGAGGTCACAAATGATAGTTGCCGATAAAAAGCCGGTCGAGGAAATCATAGAGTATGTCAGGGACTGCAAAAAGGTCCTGGTTCTCGGCTGCAACGAATGCGTCACCGTATGCGAGGCGGGCGGGAAAAAAGAAGCGGGCGTACTGGCCTCGACTTTACGCATGTACTTTGCCAATCAAGGAGTAGAAGATGCCCAGGTCGACGAGCAAACCCTGGAGCGGCAGTGCGACCATGAATATCTCGAAGAAATACGGGAGTTCGCCGACCAGTACGATGCCATTGTTTCAATTGCCTGCGGTGTGGGCGTCCAGTTCACTGCGGAAAAATACCATTCCATACCGGTTTTCCCGGGGGTGAACACCTGTTTTCTGGGGGCGACCGAGCAGCGCGGGCTATGGACGGAACGGTGCCAGGCCTGCGGAAAATGCATCCTGGCCTATACCGGCGGCATCTGCCCGGTGTCCAGATGTGCCAAGCGGCTGTTTAACGGTCCCTGCGGCGGCTCCTCAAACGGCAAATGCGAAATCAACAAGGATCTGGACTGTGCCTGGCAGCTGATCATCGACCGCTTAAAGGCCATCGACCGTCTGGATCTTTATGAAAAACTCTTTGACATCAAGGACTGGTCCACGGACCGGGCGGGCGGACCCCGTAAAGTTGAGAGGGAGGATGTACAGATATGAGTGTGAAGACTCCGAGCAAACTGGAAAAGATCATGGCAGCCGGCCATCTGGGTGTTACCTCCGAATGCGGTCCGCCCCGGGGCAGCGACCCTGAAGTCATCAAGGAAAAGGCCGAACTGCTCAAAGGCTGCGTGGACGCCATCAACGTCACGGACAACCAGACCTCGGTGGTACGCACCAGCAGCCTGGCCACCTGCATTCACTTAAAGCTCATGGGCCTGGAGCCCATCCTCCAGATGGTTACCCGGGACAGAAACCGGATTGCCCTGCAAAGTGACATCTTAGGAGCGGCCTCCTTTGACATCCATAACATATTGTGCCTTTCCGGGGATCATCAAAGCTTCGGCGACCACCCCCAGGGACAGAACGTCCATGATCTGGACTCCATGCAGTTGGCGTGGACCGTGCGCAAAATGCGAGATGAGGGAACCTTTCTGGGCGGAAACGAAATCAAGCGCCCGCCGGAGATGTTTGTCGGGGCGGCGGCCAACCCGTTTGCCGATCCGTTTGAAATCCGGGTACCCCGATTGGCCAAAAAAATCGCGGCAGGCGTGGAATTCATCCAGACCCAGTGCATTTACAACCTGGACAAGTTCGAGGAATGGGTCAGACAGGCCAGAGAACGCGGCCTGACGGAACAATGCTACATCATGGCCGGCGTCACGCCGTTTAAGTCCGCGGGTATGGCCAAGTACATGAAAAACCGGGTGCCCGGCATGGACGTGCCAGATGACGTGGTCAAACGCATGGCCGATACCCCGAAAGAAAAACAGGCCGAGGAAGGCATTAACATATGCGTGGAAACCATTCAGCGGTTAAAGGAAGTCGAGGGGGTTGCCGGCTTTCACATCATGGCCATTGAGTGGGAGGAAAAGGTATCTGAAATCGTGGAACGCGCCGGACTGCTGCCGCGTCCCGAAATCGACTGATTCTTTTCAGACCTTCTGCGCGCGCCGTTTGCCCGCTCCGGCATAACCCCCTGCGCATATGCCGGAGCGGCTTTATTTATAAAACGGAATAAAATTTGAGACCCCGAAGCCCACGAAGTGCATGAAGCGGGTGCTTAAAACCGGCTTTCCATGCCTGCCCCGCTCTGTGGGCTTGCGGGTTTTTCGTGGTGTTTGACTTCCTTTTGTGAGGGTTTCGTAAGAAGCCGTTTTCTTCTGTTTCTGATTTTTACTGTAAAGATAAAAAATTCCGGTATGCACGCCATTGAATCAAAACCTCCTGAACCTGGCAGTAAAATTCTATGATGCCGGGTGGGGCCTGTTTCTCCCGGTCCTGCGCCTAAGCCCCCGGCTAAAGGAAGGATATGCGGCGCGCAGGCTCGAATCCAGCCTGCCCCGGGCCGACCTGTGGATCCAGGCTGCCTCCGGGGGAGAAGCCTACCTTGCCTGGTCGATCATCCGGGAACTGACCCCGGGCAGGCCGGTGCGGGTGTTTGTCACCACCAACACCCGCCAGGGGATGGATATCCTGGAAAAGGCCGCAGCAGAGATTTCCGCCGGTCCTTCCGGCATTACCCTGCTGCTGGGATGGTGTCCGTTTGACAAGCCCAAAATCATGGCAAAGGCGGTCTCCCAGGTCAACCCGAAGCTGGTGGTACTGCTGGAAACAGAAATCTGGCCCGGACTGCTGCATGCATTAAAGCAGCGCAGGCGCCCGGCATGGATCATTAACGGCCGGATTACGGAAAAAAGCCTGTCACGCTACAAAAAGGGCCGGTTCTTTCTCGACCTGCTGCGCCCCGAGGGCGTGCTTGCGGTTTCCGAAGCTGACGCGGCCCGGTTTGCGGAATTGTTCGGCAAGGAGACCGTGTCTGAAATGCCCAACATCAAGTTCGACCGGCTGCCTGCGGCGCAGCGCCCGAAAAATGACCCCGGGCTGTCCCGCCTGATACCTCCGGATGGCGGATTTCTGGTGCTGGGTTCCGTCCGGGAACAGGAAGAGGGCCAGATCGAAAATCTGATCCGGCGCATTCACGATCGTCAACCCGATGCAGTAATCGCACTGTTTCCCCGGCACATGCATCGGCTCGGGCACTGGGAAGATACGCTTTCCCGCATGGGTGCAAAATGGAATTTCCGGTCAAAACTGCAGTCATCCGCCCGAGCCGGCCAGATCATCCTGTGGGATACCTTTGGCGAGCTTAAGGACGCTTATGCTTTGGCTGACGCGGTATTCGTGGGCGGAAGCCTGGCACCCCTGGGCGGGCAAAATTTCCTGGAGCCGATGGTTTACGGCAGCCGGCCGGTTATCGGGCCTTTTTGGGATAATTTTTTCTGGGTCGGCGAAGCCATTTTCCGCCAGGGACTTGTCCTCCGGGAAAACAACTGGCAGGCGGCAGCCGACCGGCTCCTCGGTGAGCTGCGCAACCCGCCGGCCAGGGAAGAGATTCAAAAACAGGCCGAACAATACATTGCCGCCCGCAGGGGCGGCACCCGCCGGGCCTGCCGGGTTATTGAAGATTATCTGTCCAGGGGTTTTATAAGGAAAGCCTCATGAGCGCAACAAATCTGCCGTCATGCTACGGGGTAATTCCGGCTCGATATGAATCCACGCGGTTTCCCGGAAAACCCCTGGCAAAAATCCGGGGCAGGCCGATGTTCTGGCACGTATATACAAGGGCCATGCAATGCCCGGAATTCCGGCAGGTCGTCATTGCCACGGACGATCCGCGGATTGCGGAAGCAGCCGAGTCCCTTGACATACCCGTGCTCATGACCCGAAGCGACCATGAAAGCGGCACCGATAGAGTGCAGGAAGCCGCCGGGTATTTGAACATGGACGACCGGAGCGTTATCGTCAACATCCAGGGAGACGAACCCCTGCTGGAACCGGCCATGCTTTCTGCCATGATCGGGCCGTTTCAACATCCGGAAACCGAAGTCACGACCCTGGCCCACCCGATGGATCCGGATACCGCGCAAAACCCGGACCGCGTCAAGGTGGCATTCGCCCCGGACGGACATGCCCTGTACTTTTCCCGCGCCGCGATCCCGTATCCCCGGGATGGCGGAGATGCCGCCTATCACTGCCATATCGGCATTTATGCCTTTCGCAAATCCGCCCTGGACCGGTTTGTGGCGCTCGGCCCGGGACGGCTGGAACAAATTGAAAAACTCGAACAGCTCCGGCTCCTGGAGGCCGGCATCCCGATACACGTGGTGCTCACGGAAAACAAAAGCATCAGCGTGGACCGGCCCGAAGACCTTGCCCGGGTGCTTGCGATAATTGATGACACAGAGCAACAGCAATCAAACCGATAATCCCTCAATCTGCCGGACCTACAGAGGTGACGCCATGACTGCCCCGATCATTGACCGTATCAACAACCTGTTTAACAACACAAAAGCCCGGAAAACGTTTCTGAAGCTGCGCTTCCCGCTTATTTTGCTTTTGTTCATCCTGCTGCTGCCCCAGCTTGAAAAACAATGGTTTCTGCCCGGACTCATTGTCTCGGTTCTCGGCGAACTGCTGCAGCTATGGTGTTTTGCCACCATAAAGACCAAAAAGCGCCTGACCACCGGGGGGCCCTACATATTTGTGCGCAACCCCATGTATATCGGCCGGTTTTTTCTGATTTTCGGCATCCTGATGATGACCGGCAATCCCTGGATTCTTCTGGCCTGTATCATTGTTTACTACTTTTACATGATCAACCGGGTCAGGCGGGAGGAAAAGGTGCTTGCCGAACTGTTCGCAGAAGATTATGCGGCCTACTGCCGCGATGTGCATCCCTATATTCCGATATCCCTGAAGCGCTTTGATGCGAGTCAGTTGTTTAAATTTGACGCTGAGAGCTTTGCCCAGAATCACGGCACGCGCAACATGGTGCTGGTAGGAGTGTGTTATGTAGTATTGTACATTTTCACTTTCTTGAAGCCGCTATAGAAACCTGGAATTAAAACTCTCAGGGCAACCACAAATCCGAATATCGAAATCCGAAATTCGAAACAATATCGAATGACCAAAATTCAAAAGACTGAAACAATTTTCCAGTGATTTGACGCCCCGGTTTTGAAAATTTGATATTCGGATTTTGAATTTGTTTCGGATTTCGATATTCGAATTTCGGATTTATAAAGGGTTGGATTGGCTAAGCGAAATTCCCCCGAGCCAGCCCGTACATGATGAATTCACCCCCGGCGTTTCCCCCTGGTCCCCATGGGATATCCCTTAAACACCCACAGCGAGCGCCTGCGGTTCATGCGCGCAAGATGGGCCAGGCGGGTTTCATCCATCAGGTCAGGCCGCAGCTTGATCCAGTTCTTATACACCCCGGAAAAATCGATATCCCTGAGCAGACGGTGGAAGCCGCGGGGGATGCGGGTAAGGTCCATGCAGGATTGGAAGTCCAGCAGCACGGGGGCGCCGTTTTCCGAGACCAGGATATTGCGGCGATTGCGCAGATCCAGGTGGACAATGCGACGCTCGTGCATGCGTGTCACCACGTCTTCAAGGCGATAAAAAAAATCGTCCGGAAGTTCTTCGGCACGCGTTTCGCGGAGGGTTTTGCCCGGAATAAAGCGGTAGCCCACTGCATATGCGTCCAAAAGGAACGGATCGGGCGGAATTCCGGAAATGCCCATCAACCTGATAAATGCCTTGTACTCGCGCCGCACCATCCATCTGCCCCAGGTTTTTCCGACCAGCGGGGGGCATGGAGAGAAATCCTTGATCGCCCAGGTTTTCCCCCGATAGCGGCAGCAAACCAGGTCGGCATTGCCCCAGCGCCCCTTGGAAAGGATCTCTGCCGGCAATTGATCCAGTAGCTGCCGTGTTATTTGTTCGCCCATTTCTTTCCCTTTATGCCTCCGAAACCTTCCCTGCCAGCTTGCCCCGCACAAAACACAGAAACCGTTGCTCTTCCCCGGGACTTACAAATGCCATCTCCACCCCCACCACCGCCAGCGGCAGGGTGCCGGGCATCCGGCCGGCAATGCGCATAAAATCCTTTTCCGTGGTAACCAGATACCCGGCACCACAGGATTGCGCCCTGTCTGCAATGTCCTGCAGATCCCTTTCCGTATAAAAATAGTGGTCCGCAAACCCGGCAAAACCGCAAAGCGCGCCCACCCGGGCCTCCAGCATACCGCGGAACTCCCGGTTCTGCGCAATTCCGGAAAAGGCAAACACCCGGCGTCCTTCCAGGCACTCAAACCCCGTTGACTGTTGTAGTGCCGACACATGCAATTCCGGGTAGTGGGCACTGTCATAGACCCCGGCCAGGTAAGGCACGTGGCCGGCACAAAAAACCGGCGTATCCGGAAGATCTGGTATGTCCGGGACTTGCTGCTCTTTTTCGCTGCGCGTCAGCACAACCGCATCCGCCCGGGCAAGCCCGGAGACCGGTTCCCGGAGCATTCCACGGGGAAGCAAATGGCCGCTGCCGATGCCGCGTTTGGCATCAATTAACACCAGGTCCAGATCCCTGGAAAGCTGCCGGTGCTGAAAGGCATCATCCAGGATGATCATGTCCGGGTCGAATTCGGTCACGGCCCGCATGCCGCTTTGATAGCGGTTTGCCCCCACCAGGACCGGCACGCCTCCGAGCCGGCAGGCCATCAGGAAAGGCTCGTCTCCGGCCGCCCGGGAATCTGAAAACAGGCTGCGGCCGTCGCTGACCACGGCCCCGGTCTTTTCCGCCCCGCCCTTGTAGCCGCGGCTGAGCACTGCGGGCCGGTAGCCCATCTGCTGCAACTGCCGGGCCATGTAAATGGCCATGGGCGTTTTCCCGGTGCCCCCGGCCGTGATGTTGCCGATAGATATCACCCGGCAGGGCAGGCTTTTTACCGGCAGCACGCCCGCCCGAAAGCCGGCATCCCGCAGCCTGACCCCGGCGCCGTATATTCCGGATGCCGCATAAAGCACCCCGTGCAGGGCGCTTTTGCGTTCCTCCGCTGTCTGCATTATGCGCTCGATTCTTTTTCGCAGTCCTTTCATTTCATCCATTTTTTGAAAAACTGTATCCGCCCGCTCTTATTCCAGGCTCAGCAGCAGCACACCGGCTGCCAGGGAAAAAAGCACGTTTGCACTCCAGGCCGCCAGCCACGGCGGCAGCACCCCGCCATAACCAAGCGACAGGCAAAAACTGTAGACCGTCCAGTATACGAACGCAGTAATCATTCCGTAGGCAAAACTGACTGCGAGGCCGTCCCGGGTTTTGCCCCGCAGGGCAATGCCCGCCCCCATCAGGGCCATGATCAAACAGACCATGGGAAAGGCGGTCTTGGCATATAAATCCACCTCATACTTGGTGGTGTCATAGCCTTCGGCCCGGGTTTTTGCAATATAGTTCCACAGTGCGGTAAAACTCATTTCCTGGGATTCCCGGGCCACCTGCCGGAAATCCGCGGGTTTGAGATCCAGGGTCATTGCCTTTTGCTTATGATGAACCACCCGCACGGCCTTGCCGGCATCCGCCTGCTGCCCGGTTTCCCGGGAAAAGCGCTGCTCCGTACAGTCATAAAGCACCCATGCTTTGTCCTGGTATTCCGCAGAGGCCGCATCAATGCGGCGCACCAGGTTAAAGTCCGCATCAAATGCATAAATGCTGACCCCGGTTAACGCCCGGTCTGCCGGGTGATAATATTTCACGTGCACAATATATTCGCCGTGCCGGATCCAGATATTTTTTTGCGCGGAAGATACCGCATCTGCTCCGCCGCGCCGGTTTTCCTCGATCCGCACCGCTTCGGCCGAACTGATGGGCACCACCACCTCGGAGAAAACAAACAACAGGCCGGACAAAATCACACCTGCGGCCACCACCGGCACAATCAGATAAAAAACACTGACCCCGCCGCTTTTCAGGGCAATCACCTCGTTGTTCTTGTTCATCAGGCCGAAAATAATCAATACGGAAAGCAGCACGCCCAGCGGGGTGATCTGGGATATGATCAGCGGTATTTTGAGCATAAAATAAAGCGCCACCGCCTCGGCC
>CAZTHW010000016.1:0-2365 GCA_964613595.1 uncultured Desulfobacteraceae bacterium
TCGTCTGCATCTTCCTTGTATCTGCGGCAAACTTGAAAATCGCTCAATTTAGGTGGTATAAAACTGCAAGCATCTTGACAAGGTATTGGAACCTGCCTATGATACGTTCCACATTACACACAGTTCATCCACAATGTCGCAGCGGCGTGTAGCAGTACACGCTTTTTTATTTTAGGTGTTTTCCCGGAGAGTTACCAGCAACACCGAACAGGACGATAAAACCATGAGCCTGTCAACAACCCAGAACTTGCAGCAAATGATGAAACAGTTTTCCGGGTCGGATCATGTGCTGATCCTGATCAACGCGGATCCCGACGCCATTGCCAGTGCAATGGCCTTCCAGCGGGTTCTGTGGCGGAGGGTGACCCGGATTACCGTTTCCAATGTCAACACCATCACCCGGCCGGACAACATGGCCATGATCCGGCTGCTCGATGTCACCCTGATTCATGTCACCAAGATCGCGCCCCAGGATTATACCAAGGTGATTATCCTGGATTCCCAGCCTTCGCATCATGAAAGCTTCAGGGATTTTCAGTTCAACGTCATCATCGACCACCACGAGCCCGACGGCACCGAGGCGCCGTTCAAGGATATCCGGCCGGAATACGGGGCCACTGCAAGCATCATGACCGAATACCTGAAAAGCGCTAAGATCAAGCCTTCTGCCAAGCTTGCCACCGCCCTGTTCCACGGCATTAAAACCGATACCAACAATTTTGAGAGGATGGCCACCAACGCGGACATCCGTGCGTTTCAGTTCCTGTTCCGCCATGCCAATATCCACCTGGCCCGCCGGATCGAACAGGTGGATCTGCGCATGAATTTTCTGGACTGGTTCAAGATGGCCATAGAACAGAAAATCGTGGACAGCGACCGGATCTTCGTGCACCTGGGCAGCGTGGAAACACCGGATATCTGCGTACTGATCGCTGATTTTTTCATGCGGGTCAACACCGTGACCTGGAGCATTGTCTCGGGATTTAACAGCGGTCGGCTGGTGATCATCCTGCGCAACGACGGGCTGCGCAAAGACGCGGGAAGCGTTGCCGCCAAGCAGTTCGGAAACCTGGGCACCGCGGGGGGGCACAAAAGCATGGCCCGTGCCGAGATTCCCATTGAAAGCCTGAAAACCAGCCTGGGCAATCTCGAAAAAAAGTCGGTACAGGAATGGATCGTCAACCAGATCAACGCCATTGCCAACCAGGTGCCCCGGGATGAATAACCGCCTGGCAATTACAATTCTGGGCTCAGGAACCTGCGTGCCGGATCTTGAAAGAAGCGCCTGCGCAGTGCTGATGGAAACAGGCAACAGCCGCCTGCTTTTCGATATCGGCCCCGGCACCATGCACCGGCTGCTGCAAAACGGGCTTCGCGTGCAGGATATCGACTTCGTGCTGATAAGCCATTTTCATCCGGATCACACCGGAGAGCTGGCCGCTTTCCTGTTTGCCAACAAGTACCCGGACCCCGGTCGGCGGCAGCGGCCGCTGACACTGATCGGCGGACCCGGATTCAAGGTGTTTTACGAAAAACTCGCCGCAGTTTATCCGAATTGGATTACGTGGCCGGAACTGGCGGTAACGGAGCTGCGGCCCGATACCACAGACACCTGCGAATTCGCGGATTTTTCCCTTTCCCGGGCGCCTGCGGCCCATCAGCCCGAAAGCATCGCCTACCGGGTTACAGTAGGCCAAGGCGCTTGTGCGGTATATACCGGGGACACGGATTTTTCCCGTGAAATCATCCACCTGGCCCAAGGTGCGGACCTGTTGATCTGTGAATCGGCGCTGCCTGACGAAATAAAGGTCGACGGGCACATGACCCCGTGCCTTGCCGGCAAAATCGCAGCCGAGGCGTCAGTAGGCGCCCTGGTGTTGACCCACTTTTATCCGGAATGCGACAATGTCGATCTCCGGGCGCAGTGCCGCACAACCTACAGCGGCCCCCTGCACCTGGCACGCGACCTGATGAAAATTCATTTACCCGGGGGCGATGTAACATGGCCGCAATGACATATTATCCCGTATGCCTGGATATCCGGAACCGGCCGTGCCTGGTGGTCGGCGGGGGCGCGGTGGCACTGAGAAAAGCCGAGGGGCTGCTGGCAGCCGGCGCCCGGGTCACCGCAGTGAGCCCGGAATTTGCCGACGGGTTTTTCCGCATCCCCCCCGAAGCTCCGCTATACCGAATCCAGAGACCCTACGCCGACACGGACTTAAACGAGAAGTTCCTGGTCATCGGGGCCACGGACAACAGCGAGTTGAACCGGCAGATCAGCCGGGATGCCAACAGCCGGAACATGCTCTGCAATATCGCCGACGTGCCCAAGGCCTGCAACTTTGTTCTGCCCGCAGTCGTCCGC
>CAZTHW010000016.1:2375-19957 GCA_964613595.1 uncultured Desulfobacteraceae bacterium
GCCGGTTCGGAACCGAATATACGGAATTTCTCCGCCTGATGGGCGCCATCCGGCAAAAACTGCTGTCCGGGGCGCACGCCCCGGAGGCCCACAAACCGCTGTTTGAACAGCTCATTGCCGGCGGACTGCTCGAGATGATTTCAGCCGGCCGGATCGCGGATATCGACGAAATGCTTTCAGCGGTGCTCGGCCCCGGTTATGACTACCGCTCGCTCATGGCATCCGCGGAGGAAGAAAATTGAATCTTACACTGCTGCCGGTCATTGGATTGTATCTGGCGGGGTCAGCCGGGTATGCAGGTTTTTTGTGCCTGCAGCGCGAAGTTTATAACAAAAGCGCCTATATCCTGGTGTTGACCGGTTTTCTCCTGCACACGCTGCTAATGGGCGTGGAATACGTCCGGGCCGGCGCCCTGCCGGTGCAGAACCTGCACGAAACCCTCTGGTTTGCCGGATGGATCCTGGCCGGCGTGTTTTTGGTGCTCTGGTGGCGCCTGCAGGTAAAAATCCTGGGGGTTTTTGCCGCACCGCTGATCACGCTGCTGGCAGCCGCCGCGTTTTTCGTTCCGGATACCGCCGTGCACCTGGAATCCGACCTTGCCAGTCTGTGGCTGGTTCTTCACGTGGTCATCATCTTCATCGGCGAGGCGTGCCTGGCGCTTGCCTGCTGCACCGGCATCCTGTATCTGATCCAGGAAAGAAACATCAAGGGCAAAAAGCACCGGTTTTTCTTCCGCCGCCTGCCGTCTCTGGAGCTGCTGGACAGCTCCGGGTACACGTTTGTGGCAATCGGCTTTACCGCATTGACCATCGGCCTGATAACGGGATTTATTTATGCCGAAATGGAATGGGGCCGGTTCTGGAGCGGCAATCCCAAGGAAATCTGGTCCGCCATTACATGGCTGATTTATGCGGCACTGCTGCATGAACGGATCGTCTCCGGACGGCGGGGCCGGCGGGCGGCCATACTGGCCATTATCGGTTTTGCGGCCATGGTTTTTACGTTCCTGGGCGTGAATTTCTTTTTGGAGGGGCATCACAATGAATTCACCCGGTGGTAGTCCTTCAGCGACAACCCTGCCTGCCGCATCAACCCCGAAACTTCCGGAAATTGCCGTCGTGGGCATCAATCATAACTCGGCCCCTGTGGACCTGCGCGAGTGTCTGGCTTTTTCCGACCAGGAGGGGCGGGACACGCTTCTGGCACTGAAAGCCTACCCGGAAATTCGCGAAATCATGGTGCTTTCTACGTGCAACCGGGTGGAAGTGCTTTTTACCGCATATGAGCCGGAAAAAGCCATCCGGACGATCAAGTCCTACATTGCCGAGACCAAGTCGGTTCCTGAATCCCGGTTTGAAGAAGCGCTGTATACGTACCAGGGGGACAAGGCTGTCGGCCACATGTTCCGGGTCGCGGCAAGCCTGGACTCCATGGTCATGGGCGAGCCGCAGATCCTTGGACAGGTCAAGTCCGCGTATAAAACCGCCGTGGACATCAAGGGTACCGGCGTGATTCTAAACCGCATGCTGCACAAGGCCTTTTCCGTGGCCAAGCGGATCCGCAGCGAGACCGGCATCGGGGATCGGGCCGTATCCATCAGCTATGCGGCAGTGGAGCTGGCCCGCAAGATTTTCGGCCAGCTCGAGAACAAGGCCGTCCTCCTGGTGGGCGCCGGCGAAATGGCGGAACTGGCAGTGGAACACTTAAACCGCTCGCGTGCCACGGGCCCGCTTTACGTGGCCAACCGCACGTTTTCCGTGGGCGTGGACATGGCCAACCGTTTTGACGGCACGGCCATCAGCTTCGAAGAGATCGGGGAGACCCTGAAATCCGCGGACATCATCATCAGCTCAACCGGCGCAGCCGATTACGTCATCACCAAGAGCCAGATCCGGCCGGTTATGCGTCAGCGCAGGCATCGTCCCCTGTTTTTCATCGACATCGCCGTACCCCGGGATATTGACCCGGCCATTAACCGCATTGACAATGCCTATGTATACGACATCGACGATCTGCAGGACGTGATCGAAGAAAACATCGAATCCCGGAAATCCGAATCCGTCAAGGCCGAACGCATAATCGACGAAGCCGTGGTACGATTTGGACAATGGTACGAAAGCCTGGACGCGGTGCCCACGATCAAGGACCTGAGAGGCAAGCTGTCGGCCATCGCGGATGTGGAACTCAAAAAAACCCTGCATTCCATGGATCACTTAAGCCAGGAGGACGTAAAGGCCCTGGAACGGATGAACGAGGCGATTGTCAAAAAGATGCTCCATGACCCCATGCGTTTTCTGAAAAACCCCGGCTCCCACAGGGACAAGTCCCTGTATATTGATTTGACCCGCAAAATCTTCAACCTGGAAGAAGATTAGGCGTTTGCGGCAAGCCCGGAATCCAATTTTTCCTCTTTACTTTTGAAAAACGATTGTGATAAAAGGCATAGTTCCTATATGGTGTGAAATCGTTTGCTTTACATATATGAACAGCAAGTCTCGCATGAAAACGCGACTGTAAGGAAGCGACCCATGGAAGAAAAAGACATCGAATACTTTAGAGAGCTTCTGAACAAACGCCTGGAGGATCTGCTCAATCAGGCCGAAGACACGGTTTCTGACATGCATGATTCCACGGGCAATTTTCCGGATCCCACGGATCGGGCCGCTTATGAAGCTGACCGCAATTTTGAGCTCCGCATCCGGGACCGCGAATACAAGCTCATCAAAAAAGTCAAAAAAGCGCTTGAGCGCATCGAGGACGGCTCTTTCGGTATATGCGAAAAATGCGGTGAGGATATCGATACCAAGCGCCTGAAGGCAAGGCCGGTGACCACGCTGTGCATTGACTGCAAAACCAAAGAGGAAGCCTTAGAGAAAGCGCTTGGATTATAACTCCGGGAAAATCGACCTTCATATTCATTCCAATGCTTCCGACGGAAGCCTTCCCCCGGTAAAAATCCTGCACCAGGCTGTTGCATCCGGACTGACCGCGATTGCCATCACGGACCATGACACGGTTGCGGGCTCAGCCGCCGCACTGGAAAACGGGCTCCCGGACGACCTGGCATTTCTCACCGGCGTGGAGCTCAGCGCCGGCTTTCCGGCCGAATTTGCAAATCCCGGAAGTATGCATGTTCTGGGATACGGTATCGACATCCACAACCGGCAGCTTCACCGCGTGCTCGAAGAGCAGCAGAAAGCCCGCTCCGGGCGGAATCCCGCAATTATTGAAAAGCTCAACCAGTTGGGGTGCCGGATATCGCTGCGGGATGTGGCCAATGAGACCGACAAGGAAGCCATTTCCCGGCCGCATATCGCTGCCAGCCTCATGCGCAAGGGATACGCGGCAAGCATTGACGAGGCTTTTGACCGGTACCTGGGCAAGGGGAAGCCGGCTTATGTGGACAAGTTCCGCATTCCCGCCGAAGAAGGCATTGCAGCGATCACCGGGGCCGGCGGCATTGCCGTGCTGGCCCATCCCGGGCTGCTGGCCGATGACTGCCGGCGGCGGCTCGAAGAATTGATCTCAGCGCTGACAACCATGGGCCTGGGCGGCATCGAGGTATATTACCCGGGCCACACCCGGCAACAGACAGCCGGGTATGAGCGCCTCTGCCGGAAATTCGGGCTCCTGATGACCGGCGGGACCGATTTCCACGGCGATATCAACCCGAATATTCGCATGGGTACCGGCCCTGGCGACCTGTGCGTCCCTTACAGCCTGTATCGCAAGCTTGCCGATGCCCTGGCACAAAGCCCAAAACAATAAAACGCTTTTTACCGCTATGAAACTTCCGGATTATTCCCGGCTCGAAGAAAACATCGGCTACCGGTTTGCAGACCGGCAGATCCTGGCCACCGCGCTTCGGCACAGATCCTACGCGCATGAACACCCCGAGGGGCTGGCGGACAACGAACGCATGGAGTTCCTGGGAGATGCCGTGTTAAACCTCATTGTCAGTCACATCCTCATGGAGCGTTTTCCGAGCCTGACCGAAGGCGAGCTCTCGCGGGTGCGGGCCGGCCTGGTCAATGAGGACCGGCTGGCTGCTGCGTCCAAGAGCATCCACCTTGGAGAATATCTGATGCTGGGAAAGGGCGAGCGCCGCAGCTCCGGACAGCAGAAAAAATCCATCCTGGCCGATACCTTTGAGGCGTTGGTGGCGGCGGTTTATCTTGACGGCGGCTTTGCCGCGGCCTTTGATCTGATCCGGACCCAGTTTGCCCCGTTTTTTGAAGCCATTGAAACCGACCAGCAGGTCTTTGACTACAAAAGCCTGCTCCAGGAACACGTCCAGTCCCGGCACATGGATATGCCCGCATATGAAATCACCGATGAAAGCGGACCGGATCACGACAAGACCTTCCGCGTGACAGTGACGGTCTGCGGCTTTTCCACCGAGGGAGTGGGCAAAAACAAAAAAGCGGCGGAGCAGGATGCCGCGCAAAAAGCCTATAATAAGCTGACAGCCGAAGACGGCTAAGCCCCATGCCCGCCAGAGACCCGAAACCCTTTGTAATACCCATGTTCATCCCCCACTCGGGCTGCGGCCACAGGTGCACTTTCTGCAATCAGCACACCGTGACCGGGCAAAATACCAGGATTCCGGAGACCGCGGACCTGGATGCGGAGGTTCACAAATACCTGGAATATCGGCACCTCGGGCGCGGGTTCACGGAAATCTCCTTTTACGGGGGAAATTTCCTGGGCATGGAAACCGCCCGGATCCGCAGACTGCTCGAAGCCGCCACGGCCTGGGTGCGGGCGGGAAAAGTCCAAGGCATTCGGTTTTCCACCAGGCCGGATACCATAGATGCCCGGCGCCTGGATTTGCTGGCCGCATACCCGGTCTCCACCGTGGAAATCGGTGTCCAGTCCATGGACGATGCCGTGCTTGATCGGATCAAAAGAGGTCACACCGCGGCGGATTGCATTCGTGCGGCGCAGATGCTGAAAAACGGCGGGTTCCGCCTCGGATGCCAGTTCATGACCGGGCTGCCGGAAGAAGATGAAGACTCCGCTGTTGGCAGCGCCGGGGCCATAGCAGAAATGAAGCCTGATTTTGTCCGGATTTATCCCCTGGTGGTGCTTTCCGGAAGCGTGCTTGCAGGCCAGTATCGGGCCGGCAGGTTTGCCCCCCTGGACATTGAAGCCTGTATCCGGCGCATGGCAAAACTTTACCGGATCTTTTCTGAAAACGGCACCCCGGTGGTCCGGATGGGCCTGCAGGCATCGGAAGATCTCAACGCTCCCGGTGCGGTCCTGGCAGGCCCTTACCACCCGGCCATGGGGCACATGGTCTTATCCCGCATCATGCTGGAAAATGCGCGGCATCAGCTGGATGCGGCAGCCGAACTGCCGGAGGCAGTTTCGCTGCGGGTGCATCCCGCAAGCATCAGCCGGATGCGGGGGTTGAAAAACGCCAACATGGATGCACTAAAACGCCTTTACCCGGAGGTGCGGCAATTTGATGTCCGCCCGGATCCGCAAATTGCCGAAGAAGACGTGCTGGTGGATCCCGCAGGATCAGCCCTGCCTGTCTAAAAACTGCCGGTACTCGAAAAGTTTTGCCAGAGACTTGACCGCCTGTTCCGGGGAAGGGTAAAATATACTTTTATACGGCTTGCCTTCCGCGCTGTAAATGGTTTTGTCCTTATCATCCCGAAGCATGTTCACCCCGAGAATGGGTTTTTGGAATCTCTCCATCAGATTTATGATGTGCGTGATATAACGATTCTCGAAAATTTCCAGAGCTTCGAGCACGGAATCCATGAAATCCTCCGGGCATTCCGGATCGGCCGTATGCACGGAATCGGCCATGCGCGAGAGCATGTGCCTGCGCCCCACAATGCCAAGGTTGACAATGGCATCGCATCCTTCCCACGCAGCCAGCATCTCGATAACCTTTATGGGAAGCTCCGGGTCGTTTTCCCCCACAAGGTCCACCGGGTTGGCCCGGCTCCAGTACGGCGGCAGCACCTTGTTGATCCGATCTATGAGATCCCCGGAAAGCTCCGGCACGCTTAACCCGTAATACTCGCACAGGTCTGCGGCAACCACGCCCCAGCCCCCGCCCAGCGTCATGATAGCAACCCGGCTGCCCTCGGGCAGCGGCAAAGATGAAAACGCCGCTGAAAGATCCAGCAGGTCCATGGGCTTGTCCACCTTGACAATACCTGCCTGGCGGCAAACCGCGTTAAACACCCGGGTGTCTGAGGCCATGGCCCCGGTGTGGCTTGATGCGGCCTTGGTGCCCGCGGCGGTCTGTCCGCCCTTGAGCAGCACGATCGGCATTTTCCGGCTTACCCGCCGGGCGCTTTCATAAAAACGGCGGCCGTTTTTCACGCTTTCCACGTAAAGCATCACGGTTTTGGTCAGCGAATCAGCCTCAAAAGCATCCAGATAATCCTCGATGGTGATCATTCCTTCGTTTCCAGAACCGCAAAAGGCTCTAATGCCCACTCCCTGAAGTTCGGCAAAGGCCAGAAGCTGGTTGCCCATGTTGCCCGACTGGGCCACCATGCCCACGGAACCCGGCGCCGGGCGCACATGGCTTCCCGTGCAGTAAAAGTTGATGTGGGGATTGCAGATGCCCATGGTGTTGGGGCCAATCAGGTGTATTCCGGCACTGCGAGCCTGTTCCACCAATTCGCGCTCGGCCCGGGCGCCCTGTTTGCCGGTTTCGGCAAAGCCCGAGGCGATCAGCAGCATGTAGGATATGCCTTTTTCCTTGAACTCCGGGATGAGCGCTGCGACCTTTTCCGCGGGAATGGTCACCACTGCCACATCCACGCTGCCGGGAATCTCGGTAACACTTTTGTACACGGGGCGGCCGGCGATCTGCCCGCCCCTGGGATTGACCAGGTACACCGCTCCCTCGTATCCGCCGCCGATGGTATTGGTCAGCAGGTTGTGCCCCCACTTGCCCAGCTGGGAAGATGCCCCGACAAAGGCCACGGAGCGGGGATGAAACAAAGCGCCCACTGCCTCCGGCGATACCGGCGGAAGAAACTGTTTTTCCGGCGGGGGCGCGCCTTTTACCACCAGTGCATCCACAGCCAGGACCCCGCCGTCAGGGGAGACCAGCAGCGGGTTGATATCAATTTCCGCGACATCCGGATTTTCCACGGCAGCCCGGGAAATTCCCTGAAGTGCCTGCACCAGCATATCCCGATCCGCTGCAGCCTCGCCGCGAAAATTGCCCAGAAGCGCCCGGGAACGGATTTCATCTAGCATCTCCTCGGCATCGCCCGGCCTCAACGGAGCCAGTCGAAAGGTGACATCTGAGAGCGCCTCGGTAAAAATCCCGCCCAGTCCGAACATCACCACCGGCCCGTATTGCGCATCGCGAAACATCCCGGCCACGAATTCGCGCCTGCCCGAAACATGCGGCTGGAGCAGAAAGCCTTCCAGGGCCTCGCCCGCCTGCCGGGATACTTTTTCTGCCGCATTCTGTACCGCGTTTTCGTCAGACAGGTGCAGGTGCACCAACCCGCCTTCGGTTTTATGAATCAGCGTTTCGCCATGGGCCTTTAACACCACCGGGAAACCGATCTGCCGTGCGATTTGGGCGGCCTGTCCGGCAGTGGCTGCAACCTGCTCGGTTACCACCGGCACGCCGTAATCCTTTAAAAACGTCTTGGAGGCCCATTCAGACAGGGCCTGTTTCCGGCCTTGACTCGCACCGGTCTGCTGTTGGGTTTCTTGCATGATTTGCTCCTCTGGATAACTATTAAAAGCCAGGCAAATTGCCGATCAGTTCCGCATCCCTTTTTGCGGCGGCCTTGCACTTTTTCAGCAAATCCGGATGTCAGCGATCCTTAGGGGGGTTGTTTTCCGGGGAAAGCACCACCAGGTTTGACCTGTCTTTTTTAAAGGAAAGACCCTCGTGTTCGGTCCCGACTTCCTCGACGGAAATGATGGTATAAATGGAAAGGTGCAGAAACTTGACGTTTTCAAGCCGCTTTTCCAGGTCTTCTTCCGCCGGATTGACCACCAGGTTGCTCGTGGAAAATACAAAATCGGATATCGCGATAAAACTCAGGCCAAGAGAGGAATCCGTCACGGTCCCGGCCTTGAGGCTTACGATGTTTCCTTCCTGCGGCTCTCTGTAAGTGATGACAAAATACGTTTCCTGTCCGCTTTTTTTTCCGTTTTGTGGCATGTTTTAATAAAAACCTTTTGCTTCGAATTTGCCGTTTTCGCAAACCCCTGAACAGTTCAGGCGTTTTCCGGAACTTCACAACATCACACAGCATATCGCACGGCCCCGGTTTTGTCAAAACAGATTCGGAACTCCCGGCAATCTCCGCACGAGAATACCCTGACAGCTTACCACAGGCGGATTCAGGCTCCACAAGCCGTAAAGTTTGTCTTTTTTGCAGAGCCTCACAATGCGGAAAGCCTCAGGTAAACACGCAGAATAGTGTGCGCCGCTCGGTTTTACGGGATGGCCGAAGGACAAGCCGGCACCCATCACCCATCACCCATCACCCATTACTCATTACTCATCACCCATCACTCATCACTCATCACTCATCACCCTTCCAGTTTCTCCACGGCCCGCAGATATTCCCCGGAACGGTTCAGGTAAAACGCCAGGGGGTTGGAAAAGTTGCGGCCGAGAATGCCGTCGATAAACATTTGGCTGATTTCCCGCTCCATTTTCAGAATACTCTGGGCCTTTATCAGCACGTGCCGCTCGTCTTCGGACATATCCTGCAGAAAATTGCGGAAGGCCGTATGCGCCCGGGGCTGATACATCCAGAAATACAGCAGATCCAGCGAATTTACAATCAGAATCTTGATCAGCTCCCGGGTCTCCTCGTCTTCGGAATGATACCAGTCCTCCGGCCGCTGGAGCAGGTCGAGCACCTCGGACTCGGGAAAAAGCATCTCCACCCGCGCATAGACATCCAAGAACTGCCGCAGCTTCTGCCGGTAATCATTCATGCGTTCCCGGATGTTCTTGGCCCGATCCACCGAACCCTCGATAACACCGGCTACGCAATCCGAAGCCGTCTTGGAAATCACGGCCGCCCAGCTCTGCAGCAGGACGTCAACCTGGACAACGCCGGCCAGGACCATGGTGCCGCCGATCATTTCATTAAAACCGTATGCCACGGGAATGGAAAGCACGCTGCGGAAAAAATTGGCAAAGGCCGCCTCCTTGGGAAGCCCCCGGAAAAGATTGTGACTGGTCAGATACACCCCGTTGACCAGGGCCATGACGGCATACAGCAGCATCGGATGGGAGGCCGTGGTCACACCCAGGCCCTGGTGAAGCGCCAGGTTCTTGACCAGGTAGTCGAGCAGGGGCACGGAAAACCCGGTAAACAGCAGCGAGTCTGTCAGCCGGTCCCAGCTGACGTAATCGTTCCATTGCAGAAGCGGCGAGCGCCGCAAACCGCCGCCGCCCATGACGGACTGGACGATGTTTCTCAGGCCCGTGACACCGAACCAGATAAACGCCCCGAAATAAATCAGCACCCACCAGTCACTGGTAAGGTAAAACGTCAGAAAGGCCGGCACGAATCCGACCACCACCTTGAGCGTGTTTTTCAGTCCTGTCCGAAGGTAAAGAAAGGAATAAAGCCGGCGCCGGACGTGCGCATCGGTTTTCCCGTCGAGTTCCAGCCCGTTTGTGGCCTCTGCCCGGAATCCGCTTAATGTCACGATATTGCCCGAATCCGCCATTTGCGTGGCATCTTCCCGGGCATACCACTCCGAACTTTTGTGCAGCCCGGCCCGGCCAAGGCCCGGTATCGCCCGGAGCCCCCCCAGAAACCGGGATAACCGGCTGCCGCGCGCGCGAATTCCGGAGTAGACCACCCGGAAAAAGGCTTCCACGTAAAAGGGAATGACCATGTAGGCGCCGGTGTCGTCGCGCAGGACCTCACGCTGGGATCGGTGCGGAAGGGTATCCATGACCGCCAGTCCCATGCCCGGCAGCCGCTGGGAATATCCCGTGGAATCGCTTCCGATACGGGGTTTCAGGGGTCTGACCCGATACATTCCCAGCAGGGCTTCCATGTCCGCCAGGATCCAGTTGAGCTTCTGGATTCGGCGCTTGCCGGCTTGGCCGCCGTCCCTGCGGAGACCTTCGATCATTTCCAGGATCATGCGCTTGAGCTGGATCACGTTGGCGCTGTTAATGCATTGCTGAAGCTGATCAATTGCAGGGATATGATCGACCTTGCAGTCCGCGTAATCCTTAAGGTTGAATATTTCCAGCCGCGTAATCCGCCCCCGGCAATCGTAGAGCAGTTCCAGTACGTCCTCGACCTTCATGTTGCTCAGATTCAGGGTAATCCGGTACCCGGAATGCATCCCGGCCAGGCGGTCCACAAGCTGACAGGGCGACAGCCGCATGAGTTCTGGCATATTGTCCGGATCCCCCCTTGCAGTAAGGTCAAATACGTCCGGATTGCGCACCGGGGCCAGAAACCGGTGGTGGATATCATCTGCATCCGTGCGGTTCATGCGCTCGATCAGCGCCTGAATCTGTTCCCGCTGTTCCGGGCCGGCCGCAGCATAGCGATTGCGCAGCTCGGACATTTTTTCCTGCATCAGGGGCAGCAGCCGGCTGTGGATATATTTGGCCAGATGCACCAGGGAGGCCTGGCCGAAGCCGACGAAATCCATGAATTGGTCTCGATCCAGGGGGGGCATCGCCAGATCGAATTCCGCGTTGAGGGTCTGAAGGTGCCGCCGGTTGAACGCTTCGAGGATTTCCATGACATAGGTTCGCTGGTAATCCGAGACTTTTCGTCCCTGGTTCATCAGCTCCCGGACCTCCGGCCGGTTCAGAAACTGAAGGAAATCCCCTGCATCCGCAAATCCCCGCGGCACCCAGATCAACTGGGCAAACCGGTCGTAAAAGGAGGCGGAATACTCGATGCCGATGCGGATCATGATGCCCATGATCACGGCGGCCTCCATTAATTCCGTGGCGGTTTCCGGCCGGACGTAGTTGTAATGAATCACCCGGAGTCGTCGGATCCCCTTGACCCAGGCATCCATGATCAGGTGCGTGGGCGATTTGCGTCCCTTGGTAAAGGCATCATGCACGTGATCGTCAAAGGCCAGCTGGTTCCATTCCTCGGGCATTTCCAGCAAACGGTAGTGTTTTAAAAATCTGCGGACAATCCGGGGTTTTCCGGATGCGGCCAGGCGGAAGCTGTGGGCAAGCGCAAGCTGCCGCTCATAGTCTCCGTGGGCCCGGACCAGGTCCTTCATGATCTCGATGAGCACCCGCGCCGTATTCATCCGCAGTTCCTGGTTGGTACTGCACATAACCTCGTCGTGCAGCGCGCGCAGGGCGTTTAAGCGGTGCTGCATCTGGCCGAATTCCAGGGATTCCAGCAGATGGATGACCGCATAGGCGATCCGCAGCCCCCTGGACTCGGCCATTTCCTTGATTCCCCGGGGGTGGAAATAGTGAAAGAATTCGCGCCGGGTCTGAAACCGGGTCCGGTTCCTGCCGACCACTTCATTGAACATGTGCAGCAGGTTGTGGTCCCGTTGGTCAAAAAATATGCGGGGTATCCGTATATGCTGATGATTCAAAAAAACCTCCGGATCAGGCAGTTGTGACAAAACCTGCGCAGCGGCCTTAATTGCCGCCTGTAAAGCCTGCAGCAGCATAACATAACGAAGATCAACGCGTCATGTATTTTCAGGCAAAACCTGAAAGGGAAGTCGGAACGATTTAAAAAAACTTGCTGGTGTTTTACGGCGCAGTCACCCGGTAGGCAGCCCACTGACCTTCAGGCCCGCTACTGAAGCCCCTTTTTAAAAAACTCGTCAGTCCCGGTAACCTCGTCGGGTGCCTTGGTATGCTTTGTGGGCACGGTGTCTTCCTTGAAGCATTCGTAAATCACCTTTTCGGAAGATTCGATGGGCAAAAGCCCGGTTTTTGCATCAATCTTTGCAAAAACCACGTTATCAGGCACCTGAAAGGTGCGCTCCGGGCGGTCTTTGAGGATCTGCTTCATGTAGCTCAGCCAGATGGGGCTGGCCGCACGGGAACCGGTTTCCTTGCTGCCCAGGGATTGTTCATGGTCGTATCCCACCCATACGCCGGTGACAAAACCGGGCGTATATCCCATAAACCAGGCATCATTCAAGTTGTTGGTGGTGCCGGTCTTGCCGGCCACCGGGCGTCCCAGGGCTTTGACCCGCCAGCCCGTGCCTTCCTGAACCACTTCCTTGAGAAGGTGGGTCATGATGTAGGCCGTTGCTTTGTCAACGACTTCTTTGGATTCAGCTTGGTTTTCATAGACCACCTCGCCGTTTCTGTCCACTACCTTCCGGATAAACACCGGTTCCATGCGCCGGCCCTGGTTGGCAAAAACCGCGTACGCTTTTGTCAACTCCAGCAGGGAGACCCCGGAAGAGCCCAAGGCCAGGGACAGATTGCGGTCCAGGTGGGACTCAATACCCAGCTTGCGGGCGTAATCCACCGCATAATCGATCCCGATATCCCGGAGGATCTTGACGGTGACCACGTTTCTGGAGTGGATCAGCCCTTCGCGAAACAGGGTGAACCCGTGAAACGTTCTGTCATAATTGCCCGGTTTCCATGTAAAATCGCGCTCCTTGTCCTCGAACACGATGGGCGTGTCCGCAATTATCGTGGCCGGGGTCATCCCCTGGTCCAGGGCAGCGGCATAAATGATCGGTTTGAATGCGGAACCCGGCTGGCGCCTGGACTGGACAGCCCGGTTAAACTGGCTTTCGGCAAAATCGCGGCCGCCGACCAGCGTTTTTACCCGGCCGGTGCCGACTTCCATGTTCACCATGCCGGACTGCACCAGGGGTTTCTGCTCCAGGGACAGCCGCCATTTCTCCTGCTTTTGATTCCATTTTTCAAGCTTCACGGAAATCACGTCCCCGGTTTCCAGAACATCTCCGGGATTCTGCACAGACACCCTTCCATAAGGCACTTCCGGATCGGGCCGGCGGGCCCAGCGCATATTTTTCAGCGGGATGGTGCCCGCGGCCTTGCCCAGCCGGACTGTCACGGTATCTGCCCGATTGTCCACGGACACCACAACGCCCCGGGTGATCATTCCCTCGTGAATCCCTTCTTCCTCGGCCTCTTGCTTGAGCTGCTGAACAAAGGCCTCTATCTCGCTGTCATACAGGTGTTTAATGGGTCCCCGGTATCCCTGGCGTTTATCCAGCGCCCGCAGTCCGTTTTCAATCGAATTCCTGGCAGCCTCCTGCATTTCCAGGTCCACATTGGTATAAACTTTGAGGCCGCCGGTTTTCAGGGTTTTTTCGCCGAAGCGATCCTCGACCAGTTTGCGGACATGCGCGGTATAATACGGCGCGGTCTCCATGAACCAGTTGGGCCGATCGTGAACCTCGATTTCAGTCCCCATGGCTTCCGAGGCCTCGAGATTGGAAATAAAGCCTTCTGTGACCATCCGGTTTAGCACAAAAATCTGCCGCTGCTTGGCCCGCTGGCGATGCCTGTATGGCGAATACGCACTTGGCGCCCGGGGCAGACCGCCCAGCATGGCCGCTTCTGCCAGGGTCAATTCCTCGGCGGATTTGTGGAAATAGTTCCGCGCCGCGGCTTCCACGCCATAGGCCCCGTGTCCCAGGTATATCTGGTTTAAATACAGATACAGAATTTCATCCTTGGTAAAACGCTTGTCAATGCGGTAGGCCAGAATGGCTTCCTTGAGCTTACGGGCATAGCTGCGCTCGGGGGTCAGGAAAAAGGACTTGGCCACCTGCTGGGTAATGGTGCTGCCACCCTGTACGATGCTCCCGGCTTCCAGGTTTTTGAAAAACGCCCGGACAATGCTGTAAAAATCAATGCCTTCATGCTCGTAAAAACGGGCGTCTTCAGTGGCAATAAACGCATTGACCAGGTGATCGGGCATCTGTGAAAGCGGTATCACGATCCGGCGCTCTTTATAGAATTCCGCAATTTTTCGGCCGTCATGCGAATAAAAAGTGGACACTACGGGGGGTTGATAATCCTCCAATTTGTTAATCTCCGGCAGATCCTTGCTGAAATAGAAGTAAATGCCGACAAAAGCCAGGCTCCCGACAACCGCCACGGCAATCATAAGGAAAAACAGCCATTTAAAAGTGATCAGCAACCAGCGACCCATGCGTCTCATATATCCGATCTCCCGGATTCCACCTACAGATCCTGCAGGAAAATCCTTTTTCCAGTATTTTTTACATAAATGAAAATTTATACCATGTTTATCATCCGAAAACAAGACACCCGCTATTGTTAAAGCGGTTTTCATACTTGACAGGACCATGGCCGTCGGGGTACAAAAATCTGCAACCGGCAGGCAGAAGTCTGCCATATCGTTCGTGCCCGGCGAAAAGTCAGCTTTACAAAACGAGATACATCAACCAGACCACGAAGGCTGCGTATCAGAAGATACAAGGCGTTCGTGGTTTTTTTTGTGCCAAAAAAAGGAGAAAAAAATGAGCAAGCGCGCATGGATTCTATGTTTTGCCGTGTTGTGTATCACCGCCGTGACCGCTGCACCGGCTTCGGCCCATTTCGGCATGGTCATTACCTCTGACAGCATGGTCATGCAGGAAGATTTCCGCACCCTGGATCTGAAGCTTTCATTCTCCCACCCGTTTGAAGGCATCGGCATGGACATGGAAAAACCGGAACAATTCGCAGTGTACCACGGAGAACAAAAAACAGATCTGACCGGCAAACTGAAAAAGACCGAAGTAATGGGCAAAACCGGATGGCAAACCAACTATCCGGTCAAGCGGCCGGGAACATACGTTTTTGCCATGACCCCCCGGCCCTACTGGGAGCCCGCAGAAGACTTGTTTATCATCCATTACACCAAAACATACGTGACCGCATTCGGCGATGATACCGGGTGGGACCGGGAAATCGGCCTGCCCGCGGAAATTGTTCCGCTTTCCAAGCCGTTTGCCCTTTACGCCGGCAATGTTTTCCAGGGCGTGGTCAAGGTTAACGGCGAGCCTGTGCCGCATGCGGAAGTGGAGGTGGAATATGATAACCGTAACGGCAACGCCAGCGCGCCCACCGATTATTTCATCACCCAGACCGTAAAGGCGGATAAAAACGGGGTTTTTACTTATGCCGCACCCGCTGCCGGGTGGTGGGGGTTTTCCGCGCTGCAGACCGCGGATTATCAGCTTGAAAAAAACGGCAAAAAAAAGGATGTGGAAATCGGCGGCGTAATCTGGGTGAAGTTTCATAAGTGGCAGGACAAAGGCGTGGACAAATGATAAATATGAATTTTACATTTTAACAGTTGACGGCAAAACAAAAGTGCACCGTTTAATCACTTGATGAATTCGTAAAAAGTCCTAAAATCATTATAACCACCAGGCAATAAAAAAATAACTTTCTGATTTTACTTAAACACTTAAAACTTAACACTTAACACTTTATTCATGCATATCTCAGAAGGCATACTTTCCCTGCCGGTGCTGGCTGCGGGCGTGGGTTTTGCCGCGGCCGGCACCGGCATCGGGTTGAAAAAACTGGATCCGGACCGGATCCCGAAAACCGGTATCCTGGCTGCGGCATTTTTCGTGGCCTCCCTGATCCACGTGCCTGTCGGGCCGTCAAGCGTGCACCTGATTTTAAACGGCATTGTGGGATTGATCCTGGGCTGGGCCGCATTCCCGGCCATACTGGTGGCCCTGGTGCTCCAGGCGGTGTTTTTCCAGTACGGCGGCATTACCACCCTGGGCGCCAACACCGTGCTCATGGCCCTGCCGGCGGTAATCTGTTATTATGCTTTTCATCCCCTGATCCACAAACGACCGGCTGTTGCCCTGCCCGCCGCATTTGCCTGCGGCATGCTCGCGGTGATGTTAAGCGGGCTGCTTCTGGGCGGGTTCCTGGTATTTACCGGGCAGCACTTCCTGGAGATCTCTGTAATGGTGATTGCCGCGCATATTCCGGTTATGATCATCGAGGGCATCATCACCATGTTCTGCATCGGGTTTCTGAAAAAGGTCCAACCCGCGCTGCTTCAATAAAATCATGATAAATCCGATTTTCACAAAAGGATCCTGAAAATGACTGATTTTCGAAAACGGTATTTGCAGGCCATTGTTTTTCCGGCCGTGGCGCTGTTGCTGATGATGCTTTTGATCAGCCCGGCCGTGGCCCACCGGGTCACTGTTTTTGCCTGGCTCGAGGACCATACCGTGCACACAATAAGCAAGTTTCCCGGGGGAAACAAGATTTCCGGCGGCACGATCAAGGTATACGATGATGCGGGCAACCTGCTGGTTGAAGGCAAAACTGATGAGCAGGGCGAATTTTCATTTCCCATACCCGAAAACTCGGCGTTGAAGATTGTCATGTCCGCCGGCCCGGGTCATCAGGGACATTGGCGGCTTGCGGAAAAAGAAGTTCAGGCCGCGCTTGCCGGCGAACAAGTATCTGATACCGTGGATACCACCGGGCAGAAAGCAGATTCGGCCGAACAACACGCCATGCAGGGTTCTTCCGAAATCAACCGGAAAAAGGATTCCGCGGTGAACAAGACCGTGGATAAGGCGGTAAAAGACGCCGTGGCCGAGGCGCTGGACAGGATACTCGATGAAAAACTGGACCAGAAGCTCGCGCCGGTGATGCGGATGCTTTCGGACCTGAAAGATCCCGGGCCGAGTGTCAGCGAGATTTTCGGCGGCATCGGCTATATTGTGGGCCTGTTCGGCGTTGCTGCATACATCTCTTCCCGCAGGCGATAAGCATGCTTGACGAACCCTTTGCCAGCGGCAATTCCGTGATCCACAGGCTCGATCCCCGGTTTCGGGTCATGGCCGCAATTGTGTATTCTTTTGTGGTGGCCATTGTTTACCGGTTTCCGGCCCTTGGTCTGGCGCTGGCAGCCTCCCTGACCATGATCCGCCTGGCAAGCCTGGATCCCGGGCGCGTGTTTTACCGGCTGCTGCTGGTAAACGGTTTCGTGGCGCTATTCTGGGTGATTCTCCCGTTTACCGCCGGCGGCGAAATCCTGTATCAGCTCGGGCCGCTGGATATCCAGAAACGGGGAATTGTCCTGGCCGCACAGATCACGCTGAAATCCAATGCCATTTTAATGGCCCTGATCGCCCTTACGGCCACCATGTCATTTGCCACCCTCGGCCATGCCATGAATCAGTTGAAATTTCCGGAAAAACTGGTTTATTTATTGTTATTGACCTATCGCTATATTTTTGTCATCGAACAGGAATACAAGAAAATCCTGCGCGCGATCAAAATCCGGGGTTTTTCCCCGGGCACCTCGCTGCACTGCTATAAAACCTATGCCTACGTGATAGGCATGCTGTTTGTGCGGGCTTCGGCCCGGGCCGAGCGGGTTTACCAGGCAATGCGGTGCCGGGGGTTTGCCGGGAAATTCTACAGTCTTGCAGAATTTGATTCAAGCCGCAGAAACTATGTATTTACCGCGCTGATGACCCTTGCCGCCGCGGGAATCCTGTATCTGGAATATTTGCCCAAATGAAGAACCGCGATCCGGAAAATTCCCCTGTTATCCGCCTGTCGGATATCTGCTTTTCATACCCGGGCGGCCCGGCGGTGTTGGACC
>CAZTHW010000017.1:0-11705 GCA_964613595.1 uncultured Desulfobacteraceae bacterium
GTTATCAGTTTACAGTTCAGGTTTTTATTTAATGGCTGCAAGCTGCAAGCTGCAAACCGTGAACCGTGAACGGTTACACATGGTTATTATTCCGGGACTTCAACCTCTCCCCGCAGAAACCGGTAGAGAAATTCCGCATCCGTGGGGGACAGGTCAAAATTCATGCTCGCCTGCTCAACGAGTTCCTGGTTTGTGGCCCCGGGTTTTTCGTACTTTTTGACCTCGCTGATCCACTTGACCGCTTTTCGCAGATTTTCTTTTTTGGGCTCTACAGACATGAACGCACTCCTTGTGGGGTACTTATTATGCCGGGTCTTTTCCGATTTCCGGTTTTTTTCCGTTTATGCCGGCTGCCTGTTCAAATGCGTATGCCGCCTTGAGCAGATCAGCCTCGGCAAAATGGTTTGCCATCATCTGAAGTCCCACCGGCAGATTGCCCCGGGCAAACCCGCACGGCACGGACAGGCCCGGAATGCCGGCCAGATTGGCAGACAGGGTAAAAATGTCGGAAAGATACATCTGCAGCGGATCATCTACTTTTTCGCCGATTTGAAACGCCGGGGTGGGCGCGGTGGGCGCCAGGATGATGTCGCACCGGGTAAAGGCGGCGGCAAAATCGCGCTGAATCAGGGTCCGGAGCTGGGATGCCTTCTTGTAGAAGGCGTCGTAATACCCGGCCGAAAGGGCATAGGTGCCAAGCAGGATGCGCCGCTTGACCTCCGCGCCAAAGCCCTCCGAGCGGGTGCAGTTATACATTTGCTTTAATCCGCCGGCCTCCGGGTTTCTGTATCCGTACTTGACCCCGTCGTAGCGGGCCAGGTTGGAGCTGGCCTCTGCCGGCGCGATCAGGTAATAGGCTGCCACCGCATGTTCGGTATGGGGCAGGGAGATATCCACGCACTTTGCCCCCGCATCTGTAAGCGTCCGGACGGCAGCTTCCACTGCTGAACTGACCTGGGGGTCCATGCCTTCGGCGTCCCTGTATTCCGTCAGGATCCCGAATGTCAGGTCCCTGATATCCGTGCTCAATTCCGCCCGGTAATCCGGCACCGGCCGGTCCACTGAGGTCGAATCCCGCGGATCGTGGCCGGCAATGGCTGAAAGCAGCATGGCCGCATCCGTGACATCCTTTGTGATCGGACCGATCTGGTCGAGCGAGGAGGCAAAGGCCACCAGTCCGTAGCGCGAAACCCGGCCGTAGGTGGGCTTGAGCCCGACCACCCCGCAGTGGGAGGCGGGCTGGCGGATGGATCCGCCCGTATCCGAACCCAGCGCGCCCAGGCACATGTCCGCTGCCACAGCGGCGGCAGACCCTCCGCTGGATCCGCCCGGGATGCGGGAAAGATCCCAAGGGTTGCGGGTGATTTTGAATCCCGAGTTTTCCGTGGACGAGCCCATGGCAAATTCGTCCATGTTGAGCTTGCCCACCATGACCGCACCGCTGTTATTCAGCTTTTCCGTGACCGAGGCATCATAGGGGGGTACAAATGCTTCAAGCATCTTTGATGCGCATGTGGTGGCAATCCCATTTGTGCAGATCAGGTCTTTTACGGCAACCGGGATGCCGGCAAGCGGCCCGGCATTGCCGGCCCGGATGGCCTCATCTGCAGCCTCGGCCTGCCTGCGTGCGCTCTGGTCGGTAACGGTAATGTATGCATCAATCCGGGGCTCTATTGCCTGGATGCGTTCGAGAACGGCATCCGTGAGCTCGGTTGCGGAAATTTCCATTTTTTTCAGCAGATCGCATGCTTCGTGCATGGTCAGTCCGCAGAGGTCGGCCGGTGTCATGATCAGCAGCTCCTTATTCGATCACCTTGGGCACCACAAAACTGCCCGCTTCGGATTCCGGGGCATTGCCCAGGGCGGCCTCGTTTTCCAGGTGTTTTGCCACCACGTCCTGGCGGAAGGCATTTGAAATTTGGACTGCATGGGCGGTCGGCGGCACATCCGCGGTGTCCACCCGGCCCAGGCTTCCTGCATGCTCCAGGATGTCTGCCAGGGTCCGGGCGAATTTCTCCACGTCGGCATCGTCGATTTCAAGCCGGGCCAGCCCGGCAACGTGCTGCACTTCGTCCTTGGTGATTTTCATGATCGGTTTTCCTTAAAAGTCCGAGTTTAAAAAGAGCATGGCATCCACCCCGGCTTTCTGCAGCCGGTTCAGATCATTTTGCGCCTGGGTGCGGTTTTTATAGGGCCCCAGGCGCACCCGGCAGTACCGGCCCTTGCCCTCCACGAAGGTTATCTGGGTGAATGCCGGATATCCCTTGGCGCGGAATTTTTCCCGCACTTTTTCGGCTCTTTCAATATTGCGCAAAGACGCCACCTGGATGGCGTATTCCTTTTCCAGGGCCTGCCGGCGCGGCGGGGCGGGTTCCCGGGCCTTTTCGGCTTTTTCCGCCTTTTCTCCTTCTGCTGCCTCGACCTGTATTTCCGAGGCCGGGGGTTTGTTGTATTTCGTGGTTAAAACCCGGGGCCGGCCGGCGGCATGCTCGTCGATTTTCTCTTCTTCCTTGAGCTTGTCGTAGAACTCAAAGGAAACATCTTTGGGCATTTCCTGCTGATCGGATTGTTTGCCGGTTCCGGCAACCACGCTTTCTTCGAGCTGCGAGAGTTTTTTATCCAGCTTTTCCATGTCAAAATGGACCGGCGCGGTATTACGGCCCACCAGCACGCCCAGGATAAACATGCATGCCGAAGCTGTAAATATCAGGGCCAGCCAGCCGGATGTAGTGCCGGTGGACCGGTTTTGGGCACTTTTGGGTTTTGTCTGGCCCATGGCAGCTCCTACATGGATTCCGGGGCCGAGACCCCGAGCATGTGAAGGCCGTTGCAGATTACCTTCTGGACCGCGATGACCAGGTAAAGCCGGGGCGCTGACAGGCCCGGATCATCGGTTAATACTTTGTGCTTATTATAATAGGCATGAAACAATGCCGCAAGGTCCATCAGGTAATAGGCGATACGGTGCGGTTCCATCAGATCTGCTGCCGCGGATACGGTTTCCGGATACCGGCCCATCTGCTTGATCAGCTGGATTTCTTCGGGTTCGTTTAAGCGGGCCATAGCCGCCGGATCGGGGGTGGTCTCCCGGATGCCCTTTTCCTCGGCGGCCTTCCTGCGGATGCTGGCAATCCGGGCGTGCACGTACTGCACGTAATATACGGGGTTGTCGTTGGTCTGCGCCTTTGCCACTTCCAGGTCAAAGTCCAGCTGACTTTCGTGATGGCGGGTCAGAAAGATAAACCGGGCCGCGTCCCGGCCCACTTCGCTGACAACATCCCGCAGGGTCTCGAACTTGCCGGCGCGCGTGGACATGGAAACCGGCCGGCCCTGGCGAAGCAGGTTCACAAGCTGGGTGAGAATCACCCGGAACTGGTCCGGGCTTTTTCCCATCGCGGAAATCGCCGCGGTCAGGCGCGGGACATATCCGTGGTGATCGGCTCCCCAGACGTCGATGATGCGCTGATATCCCCTTTCGTATTTGTCCCGGTGGTAGGCGATATCAGAGGCAAAATACGTGGTCTGGCCGTTGCTGCGCACCACCACGCGGTCCTTTTCATCTCCGAATGACGCAGAAGTAAACCATTTGGCGCCGTCTTTTTCATAAATCAGCCCCTGCTGGAAAAGCGATTCAATGGCGGCCTGCACTTTGCCGCTATCGTAGAGCTGCTGTTCGCTGTACCAGCAGTCGAATTTCACGCCTAGGCCTTGCATGTCCGCGCGGATGCCGTTGAGGATTTCCGCTGCCGCCTGTCGGGCGCACCGGCTGATGGCCGCCTCGGCATCAAGTGCCGGGATGTCTTCTTGCGGGTCGGCCATCACGGATTTTGCGATTTCGTATATGTAGTCTCCCTGGTAGGCGTCTTCCGGGAAGTCCACGCTTTGGCCGGCCAGCTCGCAGCAGCGCAGATAAACCGATCTGCCAAGCGTGTAAATCTGCCGGCCCGCATCGTTGATGTAATATTCCCGATCCACGCGATATCCGCAGAACAAAAGCAGGGATGCAATGGTGTCTCCCACCACGGCGCCGCGGCCGTGGCCGATATGAAGCGGTCCGGTGGGGTTGGCGCTGACGAATTCCACCTGAACTTTCTGTCCCTGCCCGAGATCATTTGCCCCGAAGGCATCGCCTTTTTCGTGGATTTCATCCAGTATGGGCTGCCAGGCCAGGGGTTGGATGAAAAAATTGATAAATCCGGGCCCGGCGATCTCGGTTTTTTCAATCAGGCCTCCGGGATCGGAAATGTGGTCTGTCACGGCCTGTGCGATTTTCTTTGGCGGCATTTTCTGGACAGACGCGCTGGTCATGGCGAAATTGGTGGCCAGGTCTCCGTGTGCGCCCGCCTTGGGTTCTTCCACCTTGATCGGCGGAAAATCGGCAGACGGAAGCGCGCCGGCTTCGTATGCCGCCCGGGCCGCTGCAAGCAGCATTTCTCTGATGCGTTCTTTGATCATGCGGTTTTCGTTATCCTTGCGCAGAAAGTGAAATGATAAATCATAAAACCATTTTTTTTAGAAATTTTTGCGGGATAAGTCAAGGATGCATTGCATCCGGCCGGCAAATGCCAGCGAAGGCCGCTGCCGGATCCCGAAAACGGACGGCAGATGCGCAAACTGCCCCGCCGGCCCGACCCTGCGGAAATGCGCTGTGCGCCGGGGCGAGATACAGGGATTCCGGGGAAATGGCGGCCGTGTGGGGTTTTATTCGACCCGGGACAGGATGTGGTTCAGGGTGTTTAGCAGGGGATGGATCTTCTCCCGGTGCTCGGGCGGGATCATCAGAACGGTGACCGACTCGTTGGATACCGTGGGGCAATCCGCGTCCCCTGAATCCAGGCAGCGCCATACGTCGATGAAATTGCCGAAAGCCCCTGAGGGATCCAGGTGCTCGATAAACTGGAGAAACAGGTTGTTGACACTCATGGTGAACTCGTCAATCCGGGCCTCGCCCGTGTGCCTGCAGACCGTTGTGGACAGCATGCAGCGGCAGGCAAAGGGCCGGACCGGGTAAATCGTGCAGGCCTCGGCTTCAAGCAGCGGACAGGTGCCGGGGTCGGCGGGCACGTATTCTTCAGGCGGCGCTTTGCCCTCTGCGCACAGCCGGGCATGACGATTTGTGCTCATGGCCGGCTGGAAGCGGGGGACCTGCACCCTGGATTGCATGGCCTCGGAAAACGCGGCCTTTTGTTTGTCATCCAGAAACGCTTGTATGTATCGTGCTTCCAGGGTGGTCAGCGTGACGTTGGTGGTGCAGCAGTCCGCGCAATACTTGCGGCATGCATAGGAAAAACTGTCGATATAGTCATCATACAGGCGGAATATGCGGGTCAGGGCATCGATTTGGGACAGATTGCGCTTGTTTGGCTGATTCATGAAGATTGCCGGCTGCCTGTGTGGGGTTGTTGAAACAAAGCCGCTGTTTTGCGGCAGTCAGGGATTATTCGTCCGCTTTCCGATAATGTCTGTAGTAGAGAAGCACTTTTTGTACATATTGCCGGGTTTCGAGATAGGGCGGAACGTCCTGGTAATGATCAACCGCAGTGGGGCCGGCATTGTAGGCGGCCAGGCTCAGGCTCAGATTCCCGTCATAGCGTTCTATAAGCCGGCTGAGATAACGCGTGCCCGCGGCGATATTTTCCCTGGGGTCAAACGGGTTTTCAGCGCCGAGTCGCCGGAGGTTTACTGGCATCACCTGCATGAGGCCCCGGGCCCCCTTTTTGGATACCGCCTTTGGGTTAAACCCGGATTCAACATGGATCACGGCCCGGACCAGCTCCGGGCGAAGCCCGTGCTTTTTGGAAAAATCCCGGATCACGCCCGCATATCGGTCCTGGATCAATCGCGGGGGCTGCCCTGTGGAAAAGGTGCGCGCCTTGACGTATTTGGACGAGGTGGGGGCATCGGTGAAGTGATAGACACCCTGCTTATCAATGTGGACATAGAGACCGTCGCCGGCCGAAGCCGCTGTCAGGCCAAGCAGGGCGCTCAGGATAACGCCGGCACAGGTTGTTTTCAAAAATTTGGCCATCACCGCCGAACTTTTGGAGGTAAGCGTTAATTCTGATTATTACATTCGAAATTCGCGTATTACATTGCCGCTGGCAAGGGCAGCGAAGCGATAATCCAAACGAATTATACGTGTAATAAGGCCGTCCAGTCAAATAAAATGTGCATTTTTGCCACCTATAAGGATCAGTATTCTTCCGGTACAAATGCGGTCACGTCATCAATAGCCGGGGCATCGGCAATAAGCATTACCAGGCGGTCGATGCCAAGGGCGTTTCCGGCTGCCTGCGGCATTCCGGAGATCTCCGATAAAAACGACTCGGGCATTGGATAGACCCTGAGCCCTTTTTGTCTGCGGCGCCTGAGTTCGGCTTCAAAACGGCTGCGTTGTTCCTGCGGATCGGTGAGTTCTGAAAACCCGTTGCAGATTTCAAGGCCGCCCAGGTAAGCTTCAAAGCGCTCGGCCAGTTCCGGGTTGTCTGCCCGGCGACGGGCAAGGGCCCCTTTTTCCGCGGGATAGTCGCAGAGAAATACCGGCCTGCGCGTATCCAGTGCGGGTTCGATCTCAAGTGCCATGCGCTCGTCAAACGAGCCGTCTGCAAGGGCCGCCTGCATGCTTGTGCGGGTGTGCCGGCGGAATGCTGCTTCCACGGAAATCCGGGGCCAGGGGGGATCAAGGTTAATCAAAGCGCCCTGGTATCTTAGATGCCCGGCACCCAAGACCTGTTCGCAGACAAAATGTACCAGGTGCTCGGTTTGCGTCATCAAATCATGGTATGCGGCATCTGCGGCGTACCATTCCAGCATGGTAAATTCCGGCAGATGCCGGCTGCCCCGCTCTTTTGCCCGGAAGGTCTTGCAGATCTGGAAAATCCGGTTATAACCGGCAGCCAGTAGTCTTTTCATGTAAATTTCCGGAGAAGTCTGCAGAAAAGCGCCTTGCGCGCCGATAGCCTCGATATGGGCTTCCGGTGCGGGGGCCGGAATGCGCACCGGGGTTTCAACTTCCAGGAAATCCTGAAGTGAAAAAAATTCCCGCACCGCGGCGATTGCCTGCCGGCGAAGGACCAGGTTACTGTAAATGCGGCGTTGGCGCGGGGGGTTCATGGGGCGGCGCGGTCTTACTTCTTGCGGACCTGGTACTGGTCCTCCAGGCGGTCCTGGAGAATGATCATGCCGTAAGATCCCATGTCTGTTTCTTCAAACCACTTGTAGCCAATATCCCGGCAGTTGCGGCAGGCCTTGCGGGGGATGTGCACGGCCAGGATCCGGTTGCCGTTGTCCGCAGAGGAATCAATCTTGTATGCGCCGCTGCAGTCCCGGCATACATGAAGGGTTTCGTTCTGGGTTTCAAAAATCTCGTCTGTGTCGTAAAAGATGTTTCTTTTCCGCTGGTCATAGATCACGTTTTCCTGCATGCGGATGCGGATGTTTTCCCGGTCCCGCCAGATATCCAGCACCTGCTCGCAGGTTTTTTCGATGGTCTCGGTAATGCTCGATCCCTGGTACAGACGCTGGGGGGAATAGTCCGGTTCGGTCACAAAGCTGTAATCCATCCCGGCCATGGCCAGGATGATGCCCACGTTGACATAGGGCAGGGCGTTTTCAATGGAATACCCGCCTTCCAGCACCGCGATGTCGGGTTTGAGCAGGGCGGTTAGATCCGCGTATCCCCTGGCTGAAAAATTCATGTTGGTCAGCGGGTCGGTGTAATGGTTGTCCTGCCCCGCGGAATTGACGATCAGGTCGGGCTTGAAATCCTCGAGAATCGGCAGCACGGCCTTTTTGATCACCGTCAGGAAGCCCTCTTCGGAAGTATAGGGCGGCAGGGGAATGTTCAGCGTGGTGCCGGCCGCGGTCGGCCCGCCGAGCTCCTTGGAAAATCCCGATCCCGGGAAAAGGGTTCTGCCGTCCTGGTGCAGGGAGATAAACAGGGTGTCCGGATCGTGCCAGTAAATGTCCTGGGTGCCGTCTCCGTGATGGCAGTCCGTATCGATAATGGCGACACGATCGATCCCGTAGGCCTTTCTGAGGTATTCGATCATGATGGCTTCGTTGTTGACGTTGCAGAATCCCCGGCCGCCGTGAACCACGCGCATGGCATGGTGTCCCGGGGGACGGACCAGCGCAAAGCCCCGATCCACAAGCCCGTCCATCCTGGCCCGGCCAATGGTCTTGGCGCCGCCGGCACTGATGAAATGCGATTCGGTCATGACGCTTCGGGCATCGGGCACGCAGAAGTGTACTCGCTGCACATCCTCGATGTCCACCACCTCCGCCTTGAGTTCCCGGATGCCCTCAATGTCGAACAGGCCTTCCTCAAAGATCTGGTCCTGGGTGTATAACAGGCGTTCTTCGCGTTCCGGGTGGGTGGGGCTGATGGCCCAGTCGTATGCCGGAAAAAAAATCAGGCCGGTCTGGTTTCTGGCTTTCAGCATGAACTTTCTCCGAATTATCCGGATTTAAATCCCCGGAGCGCGGTTTCCTGCGGTAAATCAGCGGGCAGGATCCCGGGGAATTTTTTCGGCGATCTGCCGGTACTCGTGAATCAATCCGGGGCGGACCTGGATTTTGATCCGGATGTTTTTTCCGATCATCCGGAAGTCCCTGACCATGTTGAACTCGAATTCCTCGAGCACGTCGGTCTCCAGGTCCTCTGTGCGCGCCCCTTCCCGGATCGCCTTTTTTTTCAGCAGATCTTCCGCCATTTGACGGGCGTCTGCGAGCTTGAAACCGGGCTTTAGCGATTGGACAAACATTTCCTCCGGTGCGGAAGCTTCCAGCTTGTAAGTGTCCGCAAACAGGGTGACCTCGCAGGTGGTGCGGGAAAGCGCGGTGCCGATGGCGTTTGCCACATCCCACTGGGGAACCATGTGGACCGTGTAGTCGGACATGGACTCCAGGTGTTGTGCAAATTGCGGGGACGGCCCGCCGAGCACCAGCAGGTGTGTGGGGCTGATGCTGTGACCGTGCAGGGCTTCGCGCACCGTGTATACCGGTTTGCTGTTGATTTTTTCCACCATTTGCCGGGCGTAATCCAGGATCTGCCGACAGGTTTGGTCAAATATCTTCTGGGCCGCCTGCTGCGTGGAAAGCCCGAGTTGTTTTGCAATGGCGGTAATGCCGGTTTCCGCTTTTTCCCGGTCGCCTTCACCGGCTTTGCCCAGCACGAACAGGGCGTCTGTGGGCGTGGGTTCGGGTCCGCCGTATGCAAGGGCCGGTCCGGATCGATCCGGACCAATGGTCAACTCGCCGCCGGAGACCCGCACCACGCTGTCGCCGCCAAGGCCTACAGACTGGGTGTGCAGGGCCCGGATCAGGGTTTTATAGCCATTGATCTCTATTCCGTGCGGGGCCAGTACCGGCACCCCGTTGATCAGCACCGCCATGTCCGTGGTGGTGCCGCCGATGTCAAGCACAATGGTTTCGGCATCCGGCGGGGCAAACGCAATGGAGCCCATTACGCTGGCCGCGGGCCCGGACAGGATGGATTGGCCCGGAAAGTCGATGGAGGTGTCAAAATCCATGGTGCCGCCGTCGGCTTTGAGGATGTAGATCGGCAGATCAATGCCGTTTTGTTCCAGAGACTGCTTGACGGCTTCAAAGAAGTTCTTGTGGACCGGGTAGATGGAGGCGTTTAAGAATGCCGTGGCAATGCGCCGCGGGAAACTGAAACTGCCGGAAATATTGTGACCCAGGAAGACTTTTTCAAACATCGGGGCAATGATTTTCCGGATGCGCAATTCATGGGCCGGGTTACGGATGGAGAATTTGCCGACCACGCCCACGTATTCAATTCCGGCCGCCTTCATTTTATCCGCGGCATCCCTGACCGCCTGCTCGTCGAGCGTGCAGATTTCCCGGCCGCTGTGGTCCATGGCCCCGGCAACCAGGTAGTAATGCTCCCCGGTGCGGAAATATTCCGGATCTATGCCGGGCCCGCAGGTCACGATCATGCCGACAGTGGGCAGTTTCTGCTGCACAATGGCGTTAGTGGTCAGCGTGGTGGAAAGTACGGCATGGGAGATCTGATCGGCCGGAATATCCCGGGTGATATGCGTGAGCCCGGAAAAAACCGCGTCAAAAAGAGATGAAGCGTCGGTGGCGACTTTGATCCGTCTTTGCAGACCGTTTTCGTCAAGAAGAACGACGTCCGTGTGAGTGCCCCCCACATCGAGTCCGATGATCATGGCCTGTCCCCGTGTATGAAATCGCTTCTGCCTGTCCGTTGCTGCGCCGCGTAAACGAGATGTTTCCCTCAACATTGCTACCCGAGAAGATCATTGTTGTCAACCGAATCCTCGGTTTAGCCCCGATTCTGACCCTGAGAACGGGTCTTTGGTTGGCAGCCGAAGTTTTTCAATTCGCTGCGTCCTGCAAAAAAAACCGAGTCTTCCCGGATTTCCGCAGGGCGGGCCGGCGGGGAAGTTTGCGCATCTGCCGTCCGCTTTCGCGCCCGATGCATCTGCACAAACCATCCCGCTGTCCCGCCCTGACCCAAACCCCTCGACCATTCCACCAATATCGTCCTGAAAGGCTTCAAAATGCCCGGCGGGTTTACAATTTGCATTTTGGCTGAAAAAATGCGACGAAAAGGAAGTCCTAAATTGAGCGATTAGGGGAGAATAAAAGCGGGATGGATCGGAACATGACAGAAGACAGCGGCATGCAGCAGCACGATCGGGATGAAGCGTTCATGGCCGCGGCGCTCGGCCAGGCGGAAAAGGCACTGGAAGCCGGCGAGTTTCCGGTTGGATGCGTGATTGCCGGGCACTCGGGGATCGTCGCCGCTGGCGGGCGCAGCGCAAGCAGCGGCCCTGCGGCCAACGAGATCGATCACGCGGAGATCACGGCCTTGAAAAGACTTTATGAAAGCCGTTATTCCGGCTTCTGGCAGGACCTGACCATGTATGTCACCATGGAACCCTGCCTGATGTGTTACGGGGCCGCTATGATCGCCGGTATCGGCCGCATTGTTTATGCTTATGAAGACGTGATGGGCGGAGGTACCGCCTGCGGCCTGGAGGAACTTACCCCGTTGTACAAAAATGCCGAGATCCGGATTGTTCCCCATGTGCTGCGCGAGCAGAGCCTGGGGCTTTTTCGCCGGTTTTTTTCCGATCCGCAAAACACATATCTGCAGGGAACCCTGCTGGCAGAGTACACGTTATGTCAAAAATGATTGCCCCGGATGCACAGGATCGGGTTGCGGCCTGGCAGGAGGCGGCCCGGGACGCGGGAGAATACCCCCCGGAGACAGTGTCTGTATCTGATCTGGGCCGGCTTTTTGCCTTCAGCGAATATGCCGCCAGGCAAAGTTTTCGCAATCCCGCCATGGTTAGAAATCTGGTTGAAAGCGGGGACCTGGACCGGCTGTATGCCGCAGATGAGTATGATCAGCGGGTATCGGCCGCAGTTTCTGCCGCATCTGACGAGGATAGCTTGAATATGTCTCTGCGCCGGCTGCGCCATCGGGAGATGGTACGCATTGCGTGGCGGGACCTTTCCGGCAGAGCCGACCTGTTTGAAACCATGTCCGAGTTGTCCGCGTTTGCCCGGGCGTGCGTGTCCCATGTGCTGGAATTTTTGCATCTACAGTTTTGCCGGCGTTTCGGCTCGCCCCTGGATGCAGGCGGAAATCCGCAGCAGCTGGTGGTATTTGCCATGGGCAAGCTCGGCGGCCAGGAGCTGAATTTTTC
>CAZTHW010000017.1:11715-18909 GCA_964613595.1 uncultured Desulfobacteraceae bacterium
GAATTTTTCCTCGGATATTGACCTGATGTTTCCCTACCCGGAAGTCGGACAGACCGCGGGCAGTGAAAAATCCGTCTCCAACGAGGAGTTTTTCACCCGGCTGGCCCGCCGGTTGATTGACGTGATCGGCAAGTCCACGGCAGAGGGGTTTTTGTTCCGGGTGGACACCCGGCTGCGCCCGTACGGGGACGCTGGCCCGCTGGTGATGAGTTTTGACGCCATGGAGAATTATTACCAGATGTTCGGCCGGGAATGGGAGCGCTACGCCCTGGTCAAGGCCTGCATCATCGCCGGGGACCAATCCCGGGGGGATGCTTTTCTGGAGCGGCTGCGGCCGTTTGTATTCCGGCGCTACCTGGATTACGGTACATTCGAATCCATTCGGGACATGAAGCAGAAAATCGTGCGGGAAGTCTCCCGCAAGGGACTTCACAACAATATCAAGCACGGCTACGGCGGCATCCGCGAAATCGAGTTTTTCGGCCAGGTTTTCCAGCTCATCCGGGGGGGCATTGATCCGGCCTACCAGGCGCGCAGCATCCTGCGGGTACTTCGGGTGATGAGCCGGGATCGATGCATCAGCCGCCAGGTTTACGAAGAACTCACCGCTGCCTATGTGTTTCTTCGCAACACGGAAAACCGTCTGCAGATGTATGAGGACATGCAGACCCACAACCTGCCGGGTGACGAAACCGCCCGGGCCCGGCTGGCGGCAAGCATGGGATTTGACGGTGTTGAGTCTTTCCTTGACAGCCTGCAGCATCACATGTCCCGGGTGCACGCGCATTTCAATGACCTGCTGACCCCGGAAACCGGAGAGACCGAGACCGAATCCCGCAAACAACTCGAAGGCGTCTGGCGCAACCCGGAGGATCCGGAGAAAAACCGGAAGGCACTTTCTTCTGCCGGCTTTGATGAGCCGGACACGGTGCTTCGCCTGCTGGGCGAGTTCCGCGAGAAGATGGGCTACGGCGAGGACGGCAGCATCGCCGTGGACCGGATCAACCGCCTGATGCCCCGGGTGCTTAATGCGGCCGCGGGAACCGACCGGCCGGTACTGGTGTTTAAGCGGATCATGCCGCTTTTGGAGGCGATCCTCAATCGAAGCTGCTATATTTCGCTGCTGCTGGAAAACCCGGGCGCCCTGGGGCACCTGGTGAAACTGGCGCGGATCAGTCCCTGGATCGTGTCTTTTCTGAGCTCGCACCCGCTTCTGCTCGATGAGCTCCTGGATCTTCGATCCCTTTATGCGCCGCTGGACCGGACGGATCTGGCCCGGGAGCTCCGCGAACGGCTGTCCAAGCTGCCGGCAGATGATCCGGAGTACCAGATGGATGAGATCCGGGTGTTCAAGCAGGTGAACATGTTCCGGATCGTTGCCGCGGACGTGACCGGGCACCTGCCCCTGATGAAAGTCAGCGACCGGCTGACCTATCTTGCCGAAACCGTTCTCGAGACCACCCTGGAACTGGTCTGGCGGCAGATGGTGCAACGATACGGCCGGCCCTCCAACGTGGCCGAAGACGAGCAGGATATCGGTTTTGCGGTTGTTGCATACGGCAAGCTCGGCGGCTATGAGTTGGGGTATCGTTCCGATCTGGACCTGGTTTTCCTGCATACCGCAAAGCCCGGGCAAACCACCGGGGGACGCCTGCGGCCCATTGACAACAGCGAATTTTTCGGAAGACTCGGCCAGCGGATTATTCATTTCCTCTCTGCGCCGACAGCCACCGGCAAGCTCTACGAAATTGACATGCGCCTGCGTCCCAGCGGCAATGCCGGCATCCTGGTCAGCCATATTGACGGTTTCGAGGACTACCAGATGAAAAGCGCGTGGATCTGGGAGCACCAGGCGATTATCAAGGCGCGTCCCATCATTGGTTCCGAGGAGGTAGTGCAGCGATTTAACAGGATCCGCAGGCGGGTGATTGCAAGCGCCCGGGAGCCTGAAAATCTCGCCGGCACGGTTCTGGAAATGCGCAATCGCATGCGCCGGGCGCATGGATCGGCTTTCGCAGGCAACTTTGATTTAAAGCAGGACCCCGGCGGAATCGTGGATATCGAATTTCTGCTTCAGTTTTTAATTCTGCGTCACGGGGACGAATATGCGGAACTCACCCGGTGGACAGACGTGGTCAGGCAATTAAATGCCCTGGCGCTTTGCGGGATCATTGAGGACCTCGAGGCCCATGCCCTAAAGCAGGCCTACCTGATTTATCGCTATTTTGTCCATCGCATGAACCTTCAGCAGAAAAGCGCCGTGCTTCCGGAAAACCGGTTTGCCGAACTGCGAAGGCGGGTGAAGGGGATCTGGCGGAAATATTTTAATAAAAAAGAAGTGGTTAAGTGTTGATCAGCCTGTAAAAAGTCCTTTTTACAGGCAGTGTTAAGTTTTAAGTGATTAAGTGGTTAAGTAAAATCAGAATCTTATCATTTTATTTTCTGGCGATTATAACGGTTTCAGGTCTTCCAAGGAAATCCTTTTTTTGCGCTCTTGTGAAATTGCACCTCGTTGCCCTGACGGCGGTGCGGAAAAGCGGGTTTCCGAGCGTAAATTGAGGCTCGCAGAGGCTCCTGGAGCGAGGAAACTCCTTTTTCGCACCGCCGATCAGCCAGGATGCTTACGGATTTCCTTTGTTGCAAAAATGCCGTCGGCGGTATAATCAGCTTTTTACGAATTCATCAAGTGTCAAGGGTTGTAATGGCAAAGTGAAAAGTTCAAGTTCAAGGCGTCGCGAATCCCGAGGAATGAGGCGTACTTTTTGTACGTTGAATGACGAGGGATGAAGCGCAACGCAGAAATTGGGCTTTTCACTTTGCCATTCTATTTGAGGAGGTAGAAGCCGATGATGTTGTCGTAGGACTGGGGCGAGGCATAATGGGCACCCACGTGGAAGCCCTTGATGTTCTGGACGATGACATCGCGCTGGATCAGGGAGTTGTTGGCATCATCCAGGCGGAATTCCACCGAAATCCGGTCGCCCACCTGGAATCTGGGGCTGACGCCTAATTTCATGCGAATGCCCGTGCGTGAAATGTCAACCACGGTCATGGCCCCCCATTGCTCAGCATTCCGGGAGGCTGCATGCGGGACGTGGTGTTTGTATATTCCCCGGAACTCGACACCCTTGCGGTACTGCTTTCTTCTTTCCAGAAACACGGCATAAGTGTGCCCGCATGAACAGTGCGCCTTGAGTTTGATGAACTTGTCTGCATCCTTGTACCTGGACATATCCTTGGTAATGCTTTTCTGGCACAGCGGGCAGGTAATGGTGGCCTTGTTTTCGCTGTTGATGAATGCCTTTACGGTCAAAGCGGTTGTCCTCGCGGATGTTGACGCGTGTGTGGGTTTTTTCGGCCGTGTAGCGATTTCTGACAGTAAATTCAATGGGTATTGACTTATTCTTTTTCATATATTAACTATGATGCATCTGTCAAGGCAAATTAACATTTCGGAATAATTGTTTATTGTATTTAACTTTGTGGCTGTGTCCGGTGCGTGCCCGACAATTGCGCACTGCATTGCACCTGGAAAAGGAGAATCAAATGAAAAAAGTCGAGGTGATTATCAAGCCGTTTAAGCTCGATGACGTCAAGGAAGCGCTCACGGACATGGGCATCCAGGGGATGACCGTATCCGAGGTCAAGGGCTACGGACGGCAGAAAGGGCATAAAGAGGTCTATCGCGGGGCTGAGTACGCCGTGGATTTTGTGCCCAAGCTCAAGATCGAGATTGCGGTGACAGAAGACATTCTCCAGCAGGTGCTCGACACGGTTGAAAATGCGGCTTATACCGGAAAAATCGGGGACGGCAAGATTTTCGTGCTTCCCATGGAAGACGCCGTGCGCATCCGGACCAACGAGCGCGGCAGGGATGCCCTCTAGTGGTACCATTGATTCGTGTAAAAATTTGAAACGCTCAATTTAGTGGTATTGTCTCGGGTTGATGCCGTACTTGTTGACCTTGTAGGAGATTTTGCGCAGCGTGCTGCCCAGGGTCTGGGCGGCCCGGGACATGTTGCCGCGGTTATGCTTTAAGGCGTCGACGATCATTTCCCGCTCCAGCTTTTCCACCGCCTCGTCCATTGTCTGTGAAGGCAGGGTGCCCGACTCCTTGCCGGTCTGCAGGGTGGGCGGTAGATGGTAGGAGTGGATGACCTTGTCCTCGCATAAAAGCACCGCCCGTTCAATGCAGTTTTCCAGTTCCCGGACGTTTCCCGGCCAGTGATAGGACATGAGCATGTCAATGGCCGGTGTGGAAAACCGCAGGATCTCCTTGTTGTTCTCCCGGACGTATTTTTCCAGGAAAAAGTCGGCCAGGGCCAGAACGTCGGTTTTACGCTCCCGCAGCGGGGGCAGGTAAATGGGAAACACGTTGATCCGGTAGTAGAGGTCGCTTCTGAAAAGCCCTTCTGCCACTGCCTGCTCCAGGTTCTTGTTGGTGGCCGCGAGAATGCGGACATCCACCTTCACGGTCTTGTTGCCGCCCACGCGTTCAAGCTCGCGCTCCTGGAGTACGCGCAGCAGCTTGGCCTGCACCTCGGGGCTGATGGCGCCGATTTCATCGAGAAACAGGGTCCCTTTGTGGGCGATTTCAAATTTTCCGGCCTTCTGGTGAATCGCGCCCGTAAACGCGCCCTTTTCATGCCCGAAAAGCTCGCTTTCAATCAGGTTGCCCGGCAGGGCCGCGCAGTTTACCTTGACAAAGGGGTGGCTGGAGCGTCTGCTGTTGTAGTGGATGGCGTTGGCCACCAGCTCCTTGCCCGTGCCGGACTCTCCCCGGATGAGCACGGTGGCGTTGCTCCTGGCCACCTGGGAGATCATCTGGTAGACCTCGCGCATCTTGTTGCTGTTGCCCACGATGTTTTTGACGTGGTATTTTTTTTCAAGCTCCATACGAAGGCGTTCGTTTTCCGCCTCCAGTTTTTCCCTTTCCCGGCGCATACGTTCCAAGTGAATCACCTGGGTGGCGATCATGGCCGCCACCACGGTCAGTATTTTTTCGCCTTCCGCCAGCGGGTATTCCGGGTCATAGGGAAGATCCACGCCCAGGGCGCCGATGACCTGCTGATCCCTTTTAATGGGCACGCAGATAAAGGAAAGTTCCTGGTGTCCGGGACCGCTGCGCGATTTTGTCCGGTTTAAAAACCTGGGCGATTCGCTGATCTTCGGGATGGTCACGGGCTGTCCGGTTTCGATGACCTGGCCGGTAACACCCTCGCCCAGTTTGTAAACGCCCTTCTGCATGGCTGAGCGGGAAATGCCGTGGGCCACCTCGATGCTGATTTCGTTGCTCATGGGATTGAGGATGGTGATCATGCCGCGCGACATGTTCATGTTGGCCGACAGGATATCCAGGACGGTATACAGGGCTTTCTGAAGGTCGGCATGCTTGTTTAAGGCCTGGCTGATCTCGTAGAGCAGGCTGATTTCATCGATTTTTTTCATGGAAACCGTTTTTTTAAAGCGTCATTTGTCTTTTCGAATAAATCATTGCGGGCCGCATCTGCCACCACGAAGACCACGAAGCGCACGAAGCAAAATAATTGAATAATTAAAATCCTCGTGATCTTCGTGTCCTTCGTGGTTGTGATGGAACATGTGTAATGATTTGTTTTGCAACGAATAACTCTTCCGCCGGCACTTTGGGTGTTCACGGAATGCAACATAGCCCGGATCCATCAAATGTGCAAGAATGCTTCAACGACAGATTCCATTTTTCGGCTCACATGCGGATCCATTCATCTGCGAACTGCTCTTTTTGCCACGGCTTGAGCGCTTCGATTTCATCGAGTGCTTCGCGGGTTTTGGGCTGTTTTTCGGCAAGCTGCCGGAGTGCGGCCTTGTTTAAGATCAGGGCCGGGTCCATCTCTAGTTGCTCGGCCTTTTCCTGCCGCCACTGTTTCAAATGCCGGATGCGGCGGGTGACCGCAGGGGACACGGATTTTGATTTGTTCCGCGGATATCGGGGCCGCTGCTCCGGGGCAAGCATAAGCGCGGAATGGATTTCCCGCAACACGTCGGATCCGTACATATGGAACTGTTTTTTGCTTAAAAGCCTGGTTTTTTCCAGGCTCGCGCTGTCTTTGGGTTTTTGCCGGGCCAGCTCAAGCAGGGTCTGGTTGCCCAGGATTTTAAACGGCGGCCGGTCCTTTTTTCTTGCGATGCCGCGGCGGAATGCAAGCAGGTTTTCCAGTACGGCCAGGCTCTTGGGGTCCAGGCGGCCGGCGCCCTTGATTTTTAAAAAAAGCGGATCCTGTTCATCCGGCGGTTCCGGGCGAACCGCGGCAATATCCTTGCAGTGCTGCCGCACCCATTCCATCCGCCCCTTTTTTTCCAGGGTCGCTGTCATTTCCCGGTATAGCGGGACCAGGTAGCGCACGTCGTCTGCTGCATAGGAAATCATTTCCCCGGGCAGGGGGCGCATGGACCAGTCCTTTTTCTGGAATTTCTTGTCCAGGGCGATGTCAAAATGCCGGGCGATCACCGCTTCCAGGCTCGTGGCGCCATAGCCGAGAAACCGGGCCGCAAGCTCGGTGTCAAAGAGGTTTTCCACGTTGATGCCGAAATCCCGGTACAGGCAGCGCATGTCATAGTCTGCACCGTGAAAGATCTTCACGACCCCGGGGTCTGCAAACATGGGTGCCAGTGCAGATAAATCCGCAATCGCCAGGGGATCGACAACGTAGCATCCCTCGGTGGTGCCCAGTTGCAAGAGGCAGACCTTTTCTTCAAAATGGTGCATGGAGTCGGCCTCCAGGTCCGCGGCAACGGCGTTGTGGCGTGCAAGGCGCCCGGCCAGGTCTTCAAGCCCGGCCCGGGTCTGTATGTATTCAATTGCCATAGATTCCATGATTGCGGATACGGCTTGCTGCTTTTTTCGGGCCTGCGGAGGCTTCCGAGTTTTCCCTTGACCCCTGTGGCCATATTATCTACATAGTGCCTGAATGAAAACCGTCTTTTTCGCCAATATCTGTGTCAGGCTCAAATTTTAATCCTCAGAATACTTCGAGTATGCCTGCGGTTAAAATTTTCGCCTTCCATGATCTTGACAAAAAATCCTGGTTTTCGTTCGGGCACTACATAAGGCCTGATGATCTCGTAAAAAGCTGATTATACCGCCGACGGCATTTTCGCAGAAAGGAAATCCGTAAGCATCCTGGCTGATCGGCGGTGCGAAAAAGGAGTTTCCTC
>CAZTHW010000018.1:0-18908 GCA_964613595.1 uncultured Desulfobacteraceae bacterium
GATACGCACTGCCTGCGTGGGATGCGACAGCCGGATTTCCTTTGGCAAGGGCGGCCGCGTGCAGGTGGGGCCCGACCGGGTGGTTCCGCTGTCTAGGCTTGCCGCAAAATACCCGCATGTCCGGGAATCCGTGTTATCCCTGAATCTGCGGGAAAAGAATTTCTGGAAGCCTTCAGATATTGAATTCTGGATGCTTCATAAACAGGTGGATCCAAAGGAACTGGGCATTACGGATGCCAAGCACATTCAGATGCTCAACCTTTTAAACAAGGGACCGGCCAGCCTGTCCGAGATCTTAAATCAACTCGGCCTGCACCACAGTGTTCAGCTCAAAGCAGCGGACCTGTTCCGGCAGGGGCTTATCGAGCCGGCAACCCTGACGCCGACCGATCTGCTGCATATCAGCGGCCAGATGGATGCCTGGGATGCCGAGGTCGCCCGCCAGGCCATGACATGCGCCTGCGGCATCAACGACCGGAACCCGAAAACTTTTGTGGACCAGACCCTTGACCAGATCGTCGCCATGATGGTCGAGGAAGCCGTGGTGTTTCTGGCAGGCCAGCAGGAGGGCACCCGCCTGCCCGATGCAGTGGACGGGCAATGGGGCCGGTGGCTGCTTGATGAGTCCATCAGGGGCACTCACGGACATCTTGCGGTCAATATTTCCAGCCGGTTTCCGGTGATCGGCATTGGTGCGCCGGCCGGCATCTTTGTCAAGCGGGTTGCAGAAACGCTGAAAGCGCCGTTTGTGCTTCCGGAACATGCGCACGTGGCCAATGCCGCCGGTGCTGTTGCCGGATCCGTGGTGGCGGAAAAGGAGGCCATCTTATACACCCAGGAAACCGGTGGCAGCCATGCATATGTGGTTCAGATCGGCGAGGAGCGCACTAGTTTTAATGAATATGAGGAAGCCGTGGCCCATGCGCGCAAGAAGGTGGGGAAAATGGCCACGCAGAGCGCGGAAAGCGCAGGTGCGAAAGACCCTCAGCTCAAGATCCGCGTGAACACCGAAGGCGACCTGGAGCGCATCCGCGCCCGGGCCGTTGGCAACCCGCGGCTCTCGGAGCAGTTCGGCGAATAATGGATCAGTCACGTTTAACCTAAATTGAGGACGGGTTATGAAACAGGAATTTATTATCTCTGCGGTGGGCAAAAATGTCACCGGGATCGTGGCCAGGGTCTCCAAGGCGGTGTATGAATGCGGCTGTAATTTCGAGGATTCTCGCATGACGCTGCTGGGCAATCATTTCGCCCTGATGATCCTGGTCACCGCAAGGGACGAGAAGATGCACCAGGACCTGGAGGCCGCATGTCAGCGCCTGCAGCAGGAAAAGGATTTGAACGTCACCCTGTTCCCGGTGGAAGATGCCGGCAAAAGCGGTCCGGGTACCGAGCCCAATTACGAGATCCGGGTCAAGGGCGTGGACCGGATGGGCATTGTGTATCGGACCACGCAGCTGCTGGCCGCCAAGAACATTAACATCGTGGAACTTGAAACCCGGCTGGAAACCGGCAAAGACGGCAAATCCCTGTTTGCCATGCGCACCAGCGTGGTGGTGCCCAGGGAAATCGACGGGGAGTCTCTGCGCAAGGATTTGAAGTTCCTGGCAGAAGATCTCCAGGAAACCATTTCGCTGACCCGGATTTAAGGGATCATGGCTGAACTCAGAATATTGCCGTTAAATATTTCCGTCCACACCCGCAAGGGCGAGACCGTTAAAGACGCCCTGTACCGGGCCGGCGTGGAGCTGGAAACACCTTGTAACGGACAGGGACTTTGCGGGAAGTGCCTGGTTCGCGTGGATTCTCCGGAAAATGTGCCGGAAACGCCGCACAAGGAAATATCCGAAGCGCAGGCCCGGGAGGGCATCCGCCTGGCCTGCCGGCTTGTACCCAAAACCGATATTACCATCCGGCTGCTTTCGGAATACTCCAGGGATGAACACCGGATTCTGGAAGGCGATCGTGATCCCGCCTTTTCGGAATGGGCGCAGTCCCCGGCTGAGGCGGATGCATCCAAGCGTCATTTGCCGGATTCCGAGTCGCACATGAGAAATCAGCCCGCGGTGGCCATCGATTGCACGGGTGAGCAATGCCTGTTCAGCTATGACGGCGGCGCTGCCGGGACACTGCAACCGTGGCGGAAGGAAACCGTTGCCAAGGGGCTGGCTATTGATTTGGGGACCACCTCCCTGGTGGTGACGTTAATTGACCTTTCAATCGGCCGGGAGCTGGCCACCACCTCGAGCTTAAATCCACAGATCCGGTTCGGCCACGATGTTGTCCGGCGCATCCAGAAGGGCTCCACCCCGGAAGGGCTGGCGGAATTGTCCGAATGCGTGCGCGATGGGTTAAACCATTTGATCGAGCAGGCCTGCGAGGATTCCGGGGCGGACCCGCAGGAAGTTCTCGACGTGGTTATCGGCGGCAATACCACCATGCTGCAGCTGGCAGCCTCCGTGGACCCGGAGCCCCTGGGGCAGGTGCCGTTTAGCGTGGGACTTGCCGGCGGCCGCACCTATCCGGCTTCGCAGTTCGGCTTTAACATACACCCCGCGGCCCGGGTGTATGTGCCCCCGATCCTGCATGCATACATCGGCGCGGATATCAGTGCGGGCCTGCTGGTTTCCCGGGAATTTTTTGCCGCCGGGAAAACGACCACGCTGTTTATTGATATCGGCACCAACGGGGAGATGGGATTGAGCGTGGGCGGCCGTTATTTGATGACATCAACTGCCGCGGGCCCGGCATTTGAAGGCATGGGCATATCCGCCGGCATGCGCGCCCGTATCGGGGCCGTGGAAGCGGTGACCACGGACGGGAAATCGCAGTTTCAGATTCATACTATTGGTGATGCACCGCCTCAGGGTATTTGCGGAAGCGGTATTGTTGATCTCACTGCCGCCCTGTTTCGTCTGGGTGTCATTGATGTGACCGGTCGGATGCGTAAGCCGGATCAGACCGGGGGCCTGCCGGAAGAAGTATCGGCCCGGCTTACGCAAGTCAACGGGATCCCGGCGTTTCACCTGGGTAAAAACGTCTATTTCACCCAGGAGGATGTGCGCCAGGTCCAGCTGGCCAAGAGTGCGCTCCGGGCGGCAATAGATATCCTGCTGCAGGAGGCCGAACTGGACTGCCGCCATCTGGACCGCATCGTTTTGGCCGGCGGTTTCGGCTATTCCCTGCGCGCCGGCAACCTGGAGGTCATCGGCCTGCTGCCCCCGGGCACGGCGGACAAGGTGTATTTCGCGGGAAATACCAGCCGGATCGGGTGCGTGCGAATGCTGCGCAATGTCGGTTATCGGCGGTTTCTGGAGGAAAAAATGCGCAGCGTGCGGCATGTTTCAATTGAAACCCGGCCGGATTTCATGGAGCAGTACGTGGCCAGCATGGAGTTTCCCGAACTCGAGGGATTGCGCTAACATGTACGGGAGAGATTTGAAAAACGCGGAAGAAAAGACATCCGGGCCCAATGTGATCATTGCGTGCCGGGTCATGCAATATGAACTCGACTCTATCAGGAACAGTGAGGGAGTCGCCAACAATATTGAACTTCGGTACATGGACCAGAACCTGCACCGGACCCCGGAAAAAATGCCGGCGCTGCTCCAGGCTGAAATCGATGCGGTAGCCGATTATGCCGGGCGGATCGTGCTTGGCTACGGGCTTTGTTCAAACGGGATTGTGGGTGTCACCGCCCGGAAGCAGAGAGTCTATATTCCGCGGGTCCATGATTGTATCGCCCTTTTGCTCGGATCCAGGCGGGCATATTTCAAGGCTTTTCACGAGCGGGCCGGCACCTATTATCTCAACCCGGGATGGGTGGCTGAAGAAAAGGACCCCATGGGCATGATGGAAAACGAATACGTGCCCCGGATGGGCCGGGAAATGGCGGAATGGGGCATCCGCGAGGAGCTCCGGCACTATACCCATATCGTGCTCATTAATACCGGAGTCGGCGATATTGAAAAGCTGCGTAAAAGGGCCCGTGCAAATGCGGAATTTCTGGAAAAGGAATATGAAGAAGTCGCGGGCATCCCGGAATATTTCCGGCAATTGCTTTTCGGTCCTTATGATACAGAGGATTTCGTATGCCTGGAGCCGGGGCAGAAGGCGGAGCAGAAGCCGTTTATGAAGCAGTCGGAGAAATGAGAGGCTCGTAAAAAGCTGTTTATCCCGCCACGGCGGTATTTCAAGCTGCAAGCTGCAAGCTGCAAGCTACAAGCTACAAGCTACAAGCTGCAAGCTGCAAGCTGTGAACCGTAAACCGTAAACCGTAAACCGTGAACGGTTATAATAAAAGAAACCAAAAAAAATAAAAAGATTGATCCGTGTAAAAAATTGAAACGCTCAATTTAGGAAAATAACTTTGAATAACAAGGAGGGTAATCATGCAAATCGTGGGTGAATTGATCAATTCCAGCCGCAAGGCGATTAAGGCGGCAATTGATGATGAAAATGTCGAGGAAATCCAGAGTATTGCAAAACAGCAGTATGAAAACGGGGCAGACTTTATTGACGTTAATGCCGGGACCTTTGTGGGAAAGGAATCCCAGTATATGAAATGGTTGATTTCCACCGTGCAGCAGGCCGTGGATACGCCGTGCTGCATTGACAGCCCGGATCCCAAGGTGGTGGAGGCCGCCCTGGAACTGCATAAGGGGACCCCCATGATCAACTCCATTTCCCTGGAAAAGGAGCGCTGGGATGCCCTGCTGCCGGTGGTGGCCGGATCGGATCTCAAGGTGATCGCCCTGTGCATGAGCGATGACGGCATGCCTGAATCAAAGGATGACCGGCTTTCAATTGCCAGCGACCTGATAAACGGCCTGGTCAAAAATAATGTGCCGGTGGAAAACATTTACGTGGATCCCCTGGTCCAGCCCATTTCCACAAACGACAGCTACGGCATGGAATTCATGAACGCCGTGGAGGCCATCATGGCCGAATTTCCCGGGGTACATACCATCTGCGGCCTGTCCAATATCTCCTACGGCCTGCCCGAGCGCAAGCTGCTCAACCAGGCCTTTGTGGTCATGGCCATTTGCAAGGGCCTGGACAGCGCCATTATCAATCCCCTGGACCGCCGGATGGTGGCCAACATTTACGCCGCCGAAACCCTGGCGGGCCGGGATGAATACTGCAGCAACTACCTGATGGCCTACAGGGAGGAAAAACTGGCACTGTAGAAATCAAAGCACGAATATCGAAATCTGAAACTCGCGCGAAGCATCCCGTAAGGGATAAACAAATTCGAAATTCAAATCACAGCATGACCAAAACGAAACCCTACTGAATTGAGTTGTTTTAAAGATTCAGTCATTCATATTTCTGTCATTGTTTCGGATTTCGATATTCGAATTTCGGATTTATGGGGGATAGACGAAAGGAGTTGATCGAAGCCCTGTGACCTGTGTGAGAACAGGTTTTCATATTTGAAACTATAGGAGGCACTATGACATACAAGGTACTGGTCAGTGACAAGCTGGGTGAGGCCGGCGTCAAGCTTTTTGAGCAGGAAGAGGGCATTGAGGTCGATGTCAAGACCGACCTGACCGACGAGCAGTTAAAGGATATCATCGGGGATTACGACGCCCTGGCCGTGCGCAGCAGCACCAAGGTGACCAAGGAATTGCTGGAGGCGGCCGACAAACTGAAGGCCATCGGCCGGGCCGGCATCGGGGTGGACAACATTGACGTGGATGAGGCCACCCGCCGGGGCATCATCGTCATGAACACGCCCGGCGGCAATGTGGTAACCACCGCGGAACATGCCATTGCCATGATGATGTCCCTGACCCGCAATATCCCGCAGGGTACGGCATCTTTAAAGGCTGGCCGCTGGGATAAGAAAAAGCTCCAGGGCCGGGAAATCATGAACAAGACCCTGGGCGTGATCGGTTTCGGCAAGATAGGCTCCATTGTGGCCAACCGCGCCCGCGGGCTGAAAATGAACGTGGTGGTCTATGATCCCGTGGTCACCCCGGAGAATATTAAAAAGGAGAAATGCGAGCCTGTCAGCCTGGATGAACTCTATGAACGCTCCGATTACATCAGCATCCATGTGCCAAAGATCAAGAAGACCACCAAGATGATCAACAAGGATGCCTTTGCCAAAATGAAGGACGGAGTCATGCTGATCCACTGCGCCAGGGGCGGCATCGTGGACGAAGATGCCCTTTATGAAGCCCTGAAAATGGGCAAAGTCGGAGGCGCGGCCCTGGACGTGTTTGCCACGGAGCCGCCGCCGGAGGGATTTAAGCTCTTTGAGTTTGACAATTTGATCTGTACGCCCCACCTTGGCGCTTCCACGGTGGAGGCGCAGACCAACGTGGCCGTGGATATTGCCCATCAGCTCATCGGGTATTTAAAGACTGAGACCATCAAGAACGCAGTGAACGTACCTTCGGTTTCCGGCAAGGTGCTCGAGGAGCTCGACCCGTTTATCAAGCTGGCCGACCGCATGGGGCGGATGGTAGCGCAGCTGGCAAGCGGGCATATCAAGTCCGTTGAAATCGATTACGACGGAAACTTCGGGGATCATGATCTGTCTCCGGTGCGCACCAGCGTGATCTGCGGATTGCTCGAGCCCCTGGTCCTCGATGACGTTAACGCGGTAAATGCGCCTTACCTGGCAAAGGAAAAGGGGATCAAGATATTGGAGTCCTCCAGTGACGATGCCCAGGAATTTATCAACCTGCTGACCATTACGGTCAGAACCGACAAGGAAACCAACGTGGTTTCCGGTACCCTGTTTGGCAAGAGCGACCCCCGGATTGTGCGTATAAATGATTTCCGCCTGGAAATGCGGCCGGAAGGGTATCTTGCCCTGATTCAGAACATGGATATTCCGGGCGAGATCGGAAGCATCGGCACCATTCTCGGGGACAACAGCGTTAATATCGCCCGCATGACCGTGGGCCAGGAGGAGCCTGAAGGTGAGCGCAACATTGTTTTTCTGCGCACCGATACCCCGTTGACCAAGGAGGTTCTGCAGCGGCTGGAGAATTATCCCAGAACCCGGCAGGTAATTTATATGGAGTTGTAGAAAGGGGGTTATAGGAAAACCCGCTTTTGCGCACCGCCGTCAGGCAACGAAGTACAATTTCGCAAGAGCGCAAAGAAAGGGTTTCCTTTGAAGGGATGGGGGCATATAGAGACATCTCTCCCCCCATCAAATAACAAAAACCGGGACAGGCTTTAGTCTGTTCCGGTTTTTTGTCCCGTTTTTACGGGTTATTGCCCGGGGATGCGGCATGTCGGGGCGAACCTGCGTGTTTGCCCGTTTTTCTACCCGGTCATCCGGTTTACATTGTCCAGGTAAAGGTCGAGCAGGTTGCGGTGGTCCTGGTCGGTGATTTCGTCGGGCAGTTGCGCAAGTGCCACATCGCTTGCGCGGTCCGCTGTTTCGTCCAGCAGTTGCTGCCGGGCCTGGGCAATCCTGCTGGCGACCTTTTTCTTTTCCATTTCAAGCATTTTCCGGCTCTGCTCATTGGCCTGATCAATGATCTGCTGGCGCTTGCGCTTGCCTTCTTCTGTGATGCGGGATTTGATTTTTTCAAAACGCTTCCCGCTTTCCTGAATTTGTTGGTGCGTTTGCGCGATCTGGTTTTCAACTTCCTGTTTACGCTCTTCCAATCGATCAATTTCCCGGGTAACTTCATGCTTGCGGCCGGCCAGAAAATTTTTTATCGGCTGGCGCCCGTAGCGGTAGATCAAAAACACCAGGATGAAGAAATTCACCCACCGCATGATGATGTCATAAATCGGCCGCCACTCCGGCGAGCCGTCAGCCGCAAAAGCCGCTGTATGCATCAGCAGCAGGATTGCCGCAACAACGGGCGCAAGCCGACAGAGAGATTTCACCCTTTTTTTCAGTGCACTATTCACGAGCCAGCCTCCGATCAAGAATTTTTTCCATCATGTTTACGGCAAGCTGCTTGGCTTCGTCATGCAGGGTTTGGCGTGCCTCGGCAATCTGATCGTTGATGAAACGCTCGTTTTGCTCCCGGATGGATTCGATTTCCTTCTGGGATTGGGCCAGGATTTCCCGGGCCTGGTTTGCGCCCTCGTTTTCAAGGCTTTCCTTGTGTTGGTTGGCCTCCTCCACCGCGGCTTTTTCCTGCTCTTTGAGCTGTTGATGCAGGTCTGCAAGCCGGGTTTTGGAGCTTTCAATATCCTGGCCGAGGTTGTCGATTTTCTCGTCCCGCTGGCGCATCACACCCTGCAGGGGCTTGAACATAATCCGGTTGATCAGAAACAGGAAAATCAAAAACGAGATCAGCTCAATAATCAGGGTTTCATTAATACTGACCATCGCGACCGTTGTGACGATTTCCATAAAAGACGACCTCCGGGATTATACAACAAACAGCAGCAGCAGTGCGACAACCAGGGAATAAATCCCTGTGGATTCCGAAACCGCCTGGCCGACCAGCATGGTACGGGTCAGCAGACCGGCTTCTGCGGGGTTTCTGCCGATGGCCTCACATGCCTTTGCACCAACCAAGCCTTCACCGACCCCGGGACCGATGGCCCCGAGTCCCATGGCCAGACCGGCGCCCAGAAGTGATGCGGCCTCAACCAAATGTATACCTTCAATCGCCATTTTTTCCCTCCTTAGTCTGTTAAGCTGAATGCGAAATTCTGTTTTTCGTTAACCTCAATTTAGGGTTAAATTACGAATATAAGTATCAATGCCACGACCAGGGAATAAATCCCCGTGGATTCCGAGACCGCCTGACCGACCAGCATGCTGCGGGTCAGCTCGGCGGTGGCCTTTTTGTTCCGTGCCATCCATTGGACCGCACTTCTGGCAGTTGCGCCTTCGCCAATGCCGGGCCCGATCGCACCGATGCCCATGCAGAGTCCGGCGCCCAGGGGAGCCATGGCGGCCGCGATGTTGTCCGAAGGCGCAAAGCCCTTGAACAAAAGGATAAAAGCGACCAGCAGTCCGTAGATGGCTGTGGTTTGGGTAACGGCCTGGCCGAGCAGCATCATGTTGGTAACCGTACCTGCACTGGACGGCTCCCTGGCCATGCCTTCACAGCTTGTTTGGGCTACCAGGCCGCCTCCGAAACCGGAGCCGATGGCACCGAAACCGGCTGCAAATCCGGCCCCGAGTATCGCCGCCCAGGTAGGTGAAACCGGCTGACCGGAAAAATTGCTGAACAACAGGATAAAGGAAATCACCAGGGCAAAAATGGACGGGGTCTGGCAGACCGCCGAACCGATCAGCATATTCGTGGTCAGTTGACCGCTCATGCCGGGCTGTCTGGCCATCCCGGTGCAGGCTTCCCCTGCCGGCAGTCCGGAGCCGATGCCCGATCCAATGGCGCCCAGCCCCATGGAAAATCCCGCGGCGAGAAGCACGCTGATCATAAGCGGGGAGTCTGCCGGAAAGCTGGTAAACAGCAGGATCATGGCCACGACAAGGGCGAAAATTGCAGCGGATTCTGCAATCGCCTGGCCGACCAGCATGGTTTTGAATATATCCCCGGACATTTCCGGTTTTCTGGAGAGCGCGAGGTTGGCCTCGGAAGCTGCAATCCCTTCGCCCACGGCCGCGCCGATGGCCCCGAGACCCATGGCCACGCCGCCTCCGGTAAATGTCGCTACCTGAACCCAAGTTGCAATATCAAATGACATGCTTAGTTAACCTGTACAGAAATATAGACCAAAGTTAGCATTGTGAATACAAAAGCCTGAATCGCGCCGATAAAGATGAAGAAAAACCCGATCAGAAAAGGGGGCAGTATCAGGCTGAAAGTCAGATAAGAGACCACAAGCACAATAATATCCCCGCCCATAATGTTGCCGAACATACGGAAGGAAATGGAGATCACCTTGGAAAGTTCGCCGATGATATTCAGCGGCAACATAAAAAACAGCGGCTCACAGTAACCTTTAAGATATGCCTTGATACCTTTTTCCCGGATTCCCACATAATGAGCGATCACAAAGCCCAAAATTCCCATGCTCAAAGTGGTGTTCAGATCGCTTGTGGGCTCGCCCATATGCGGGAGCACGCCCAGGCAGTTACAAAACAGCAGGAACATGAACAGGGCGCAGATCAAAGGGGCATACTTGCGGGCCAGTTTCGGTTCCAGCGCGTCTTCGGTCAGGCCGTAGAACTGTTGGATAAACATTTCGCCGATATTTTGGAGCGTGCCGGGAACCAGGCTTCTGTTCCGTTTTGCCAGATACCCGAAAATCAGCAGGCCGATAATGACAATCCATGTCCAGGCGATGACCTCCAGGTTGAATGTCATCTTATAGCCGGAAACGGGAACGATGAGTTGATGTATGAGTCCGAGATCTTCCATGGCGTCTTTTTAAAACAACTGGGGTTTTCGGAATTTCATTTGAATCAGGTGAAACACATGATCGCTTAATATCATCAATTGCACAATAAAAAGGCCGCAGATCGTGGCTGCCAGATGAAATTGTGTCATTTTAACGGCAAGGGCCAGCGGGATGGCCAGCATCGCGTATCGCCCGATCAGGGAGATCAGGGAGATGCCTGTGGATTTGCGGCGGGTATGACCGATCCGCAAGGGCAGGGTTTCGCCCATAATGATAAAATTGGCAATACTGAAAAGCGCCCCCAGGAGAAATCCTTTGCCTATGGGTTTAAAAGCCAGTATGAAACAGATAATCGCAACAGCTAATGCGATTGTCAGAGCGCGCGAGCAGTATTTTTTTTCTGTTTCTCGGATCGCTTCCAATTTTTTCAACCGTTGGGTTGTCGTGTTAAAGTAAACCAATCCGATAGCAGAGAAAGCGTATGAACGTCAAGTAAATATTTATTTTCGCTGTGTTCCCGCAATCCGGGCTTCATATGATTGCCCCGTTTTGCCGTGCGGGTTTTATTCGTCATGTGGAGGGTTTGGCGGATGGTTGTTGTCGTCGGTTCCCGATTGATTTCGGCTCCCGGGCTCCAGGATTTCCATAATCTGGCGGTATACTACCACAGCACCGCCGACAATGCCGAATATGATAAACAGGACCGTGAAAATGCCCGGAGTGCCAAGCCATCCATCCAGAAGGCGTCCCACAAACAGGCAGAAAATGATACAGCCGGCCATGGTCAACCCGAGCTGTGCCACGATCTGCAGGTTTTCCGCCCAGGGGCGATTTTGCTTGTAGTTGAAGAATTTCCTGGGAGCCATGAGTGATACTTTTACGAGATTTCGGCCAGGATTTTGGGAATAATGGTTTTGAGTTGCATCTGGATGAAATAGGGGTTGCCGTCTCCGGATACGAGCGCCATGAAACGGTAATTGCCGCTGGTATACAGGTCTGTTGGCCGCATGATGATAATGCCTTGGTCCGTGTGCAGGGTCAGCCCCTGGCAGCGGCCGAGGCCTTTGCGGTTCCAGTGCTTGGAGCAATCCGTGTACATGCTGTTAATGGCCGCGGACATGGCGGCAAAATCAATGTCAATGCCGTACGGGATATCGCTTGCCAGGACATTGCCTTCGCTGTTTAAAATGGCCAGGCCCTTGTATCCCTTGGCGGTCCGTAGGATTCCGGCCTGCTTTTGCATGGCTTCTTCCAGCCGGGTGCTGACCCGGGATTCCAGAAGCCACTGGAACTTGTCGGTTTTCCGGTTTTCCTGTTTCGGACGTCCTCCCTTTTCCCAAGCCGCCCGTGCCAGGCTCAGCAGGTCAATTTCCATGCGGGGGGTTTTATTTTCCCGGGGCAGCGGTGTAAAATTGAGCTGGATGCTTTGCCATCCGGCAATCCGCTTGGCCGCCGCATCTCCTTCCATGCCGTCAACCCGGGCGTTGATCAGCCTGCCGGAATCAAAATAAAAAAATCCTTTTTCCCGGGTACCGGCGCGTACTTCCAGGCGGCAGGTCTTGCGGGCAATGGCAACAAGGGGAAGAAAGTTTTTCATGTTCATCCCGTGCCGGGTCTGGCCTTCGTCACGGAGATTCAGTCCCACGAATATCGCTGATGCCAGCCTGCCGAATGAAAGCGGCTTTTTCAGGAAATAAAGCACGCCGGTATGCCCGGTGCGGTCGCTGAACCACGGCTTGGGATCATTTTCATCCAGCATGATGATACAGGGCATGGACGGAAAATGGCGGGTCATGAAGGCCAGCAGTTCCAGACCGTCCTTTTGCGGCAGATGGATGCCGGTGGCCAGCACGGATATGCGGGAAGCATTGAGCTTGTCAATCGCCGCGTTGACGTTTGTTGCGGTGATCAGTTCGAAGTGGTGGAGGTCCCTGAACCCTTCCCGAACCCTGCTGAGGTTTTCCCGGTCATTGTCAACAATAAGCACTTTGTCCATAAGCCACCCGTGGGATGGGGCCGCGCCTGGCGCCCCGGATAGAGGGGTTTTGTGAATTATGCCGGTCCAGCTTGACGGACCCGGGTGTTTCTGTTATAACTATTTTATTTAACGGGGAATATAAAAAGTGTCAATAAAAAACACCATAAAATTTCAAGTTTTTCGTAACAAATGGGCGAATGACCCGTCTGCAGCCGGGCAACACGCCCCGGATCCGGGCGCTTGCCGCAGGCCGGCGTGCTGGCGGATTTTTGCGGCCGCACTAATTGCCGCATTTTTTGCCGCAGCCGTGCCGGCCCGGGCCGAACACTTTATGGTTGCAGCTTATAACCTGGAAAACCTTTTTGATCTAAAGCACCAGGGCACGGAATATCCCGGATATGTCCCCGGTGGGGATTCCGGGTGGGACGGGGGCATGCTGGGAATCAAGCTGGATCACCTCAGCCGGGTGATTTCCGATCTGTCTCCCCAGGTCATCGGGCTCCAGGAAGTCGAGTCCGAAAGGGCCCTGCAGCGGCTCCGGCAGGCGCTGCGCCAACGCGGTGCGGATTATCCGCATGCAGCTATTGCCGACATGCGATCGAGCACGGTGAAATGCGCCCTGCTCTCCAGGTATCCCGTTTTCTCGGCGACTGAAATCCGGGTGCCCGGGAAGGGCAACCGCAACATCCTGCAGGCGGCGCTCGATATTAACGGGCATCGGCTGGTGGTTTTCGTCAATCACTGGAAGTCGAAATCCGGGCCCGAAAGCCGCAGGCTGGTCTGCGCCCGGGCCCTGGGCAAAGCCGTAAAGGATCTGCCGGAAAATGCAGATTACCTGCTGATAGGCGATTTTAACAGTAATTACAATGAATTTGAGACCATGCAGGAGCGCCCGTCATTAAATGATACCGACGGGAAAACCGGTATCAACCATGTACTGGGAACCGTATCTGCGGGGAATCTGGTGGATGAATCCCGGCTGGCGGAACAATCCGCTGAATTCCGGCATTACAACCTCTGGCTGGAGCTGCCGGAAAAGCGCAGATGGTCTTCTTTGTTTTTCAACCGTCCCCAGAGCCCGGATGCCGTCTTGCTGCCAGCGGCCCTTTACGATGACCACGGGATTTCATACGTAGACAATTCCTTTGACAAGTTTGACCCGGGGTACTTGTTTTCAGGCGATGTTGTGAATCGCTGGCAGCGGGCCGAAAATGGCCGGGGGCGCCACCTGGGGCGTGGGTACTCGGACCATCTGCCGGTGTATGCCTGTTTTGCCACATCGGCGTTTTCGTCCCGCACGGAGCCAGTCGTCTGCGCGGGCCGGTCCGAAAACGCACGCATTGCGGATCTGTATGCGTCCAAGACCGGGGCGGTGAGCTATCAATTAAACAAGTGCGCCGTGATTTACCGGCACAAGGACAACGCGGTTGTCCGGAACAGGGGCGGCCGGGCCATCTATATATACGAGGCCGCCCGGGATCTGCGCAAAGGTCGGGTGTATGACATTATGGTCTCCCGGCTCAAGCGCTATTACGGCAACCTGGAGATTACCGGCATCGCGGACTTTCGTGAAACCGGCCGGATTTCCGATCCGCAATCCTATTATGTTACCGATCCGGACGCGGATTTCACGGATCCGGCCTTAAGAAACGCGGTTATTGGCACGTATTCCGGCAGATACGCAGACGGGCGATTTTTCTATGGAAACAACAGGCAAATCAGATTATATTTTCCAGATTCGTCGCTTGCACCGGAACCGCCGGCCCAAGTCCGCATCCGGCATGCCCGGATCGGGTTTCACAAGAGCCCGGAGCTGGTGATCGAAAAACCCGAACAGATTGAAGTGCTTTTTAACCACGAAGTGCACGAAGGCCGCGAAGACCAATAATGAATGGTTTCTTCGCGTGCTTCGTGGTCTTCGTGGTTTCATGTGAACAAGGACTATACGGAAGCGCAATTAGGTGATTTCTCATGACAAACAGCAGGCAGAGCCACGAAAATAACCCCCTGATCCTCGGAATCGATATCGGATCGGTTTCCTCCGCCCTGGCGGTGCTGACCCCGGGCCGGGAGATTGTGCACACGGACTACCGGTTTCACCACGGCGATATTGTCGCAACGGTGGAAAATATGCTGGCGTCCATTGAAAAATCCGCAATCGCGGCGGTTGCCGTCACCGACGGCACGCCGGACCGGGTTGATGCGGACTGGCGGTGCGATGACCGGATTGCCGTGATTGCCGCAGCCGGGCATTTTCACGGAAAACCCGGGTCTGTGCTGCACGTGGGCGGCGAGAAATTCAGCCTGATGCTTTTTGACGAAAACGGCAGGTATGCCGGCTTGAAAACCAATACCTCGTGTGCGGCCGGCACGGGCAGCTTTCTGGACCAGCAGGCCGGCCGGCTGAATCTGTCCGGCATTGCCGAGCTTTCCGAGGTGGCCGCGGCCAATACCGGTGCGCTGCCCAAGATCGCTTCCAGGTGCGCGGTTTTTGCCAAAACCGACCTGATCCATGCCCAGCAGGAGGGCTACAGCCTGGCCGAGATCTGCGACGGGCTGTGCCAAGGGCTTGCCAAGAACATCGTGGATACGGTGTTCAAGCATGAGCCCCCCCACCTGCCGGTGGTGTTCTGCGGCGGGGTGGCCCGGAATCCGGCGGTGATCGGACATATCAGCAAGATGATCGGTTTGGGGCTGGTGGTTGACGACATGGCCCCGATCTACGGCGCAGTCGGTGCGGCGCTCAACCTGCTGGAAGAAAAGGGCGTCCCGGATGTTTCTGACCGCCGGGATCGTCCGGTCGTGCAGGCGGCAAGCGAGCAGCTGACCTACGGACACCCGCCACTGGTTTTGACTCGTTCCGGGTACCCGGATTTTGACAGTCACAGCGCATACGAATATACAGCCGCAAGCCAGGGAACAGACAGCCGGGTGGAAGTCGATGTTTACCAGGCCCAGGCCCCGGCCGGGCGGCTGCGCCTTTATTTGGGATTTGACATCGGTTCCACGAGCACCAAGGCCGTGTGGATGACCCCGGAAAAACAGGTTCTGGCCGGATTTTATACCAGAACGGCCGGCCGGCCCGTGGCCGCCCTGTGCAGCCTGCTCGAGGCCATGGACGATCTGGCGCAAAGCCGCGGCCTGGAGCTTGAGGTGGCAGGTGCCGGGGCCACCGGTTCCGGGCGCAAGTTCGTGGGCAAGCTGGCCGGGGCAGACCGGGTCATTGACGAGATCACCGCCCATGCCCGGGCCGCCTGGGAGTTAAACCCGGAAGTGGACACCATTATCGAGATCGGCGGGCAGGACTCCAAGTTCACCACGCTTCGAAAGGGCCGGGTGACTTTTTCCATCATGAATACGGTTTGCGCGGCCGGCACGGGCAGTTTTCTCGAGGAACAGGCAGAAAAGCTGGGCCTCGGCCTGGCGGCTTATTCCGAACGTACGCAAAACGTCCGGGCCCCCATTGCCAGTGACCGGTGCACGGTTTTCATGGAGCGCGACATCAATTATTATTTGAGCCGCGGATACCGGGTGGAGGAGGTGCTGGCCGCCGCCCTGCACTCGGTGCGGGAAAATTACCTGACCAAGGTGGCAGTCGAGGGCAGCATCGGCCGCGTGATCTGCTTCCAGGGGGCCACGGCCAAGAACCGCTCGCTGGTGGCCGCGTTTGAACAGCGGTTAAACTGCCCCATCGAGGTTTCCAGATACTGCCATTTAACCGGTGCATTCGGGGTGGCCCTGCACCTGGCAGACGAAGCGGTTGCGCAAAGCGGTTTTCGCGGTCTGGACCTGTACCGGGCTCACATCCCGGTACGTTCCGAAGTGTGCGATCTCTGTACCAATCACTGCAAAATCACAGTGGCGGATATGGACGACGGGCCCGTGGCTTACGGGTTTTTGTGCGGCCGGGATTATGAAACCCGGCATTTTGTGGATAACAATCGTGCGGGATTCGACCTGGTCCGCGCCCACCGGCGGATTTTCCGGCCTGCGTCTGCTTCCCCGGAAAACGCCGGGATCACCGTGGGCATCCCGGCGGGCCTGTATCTGTACGAGGATTTGCCCATATGGATCGATTTTTTCCGCCGGCTCGGCATGCGCACCATTACGAGCCAGGGATATACAGATGCGCTGCAGACCGGAAAGGCGCGGGTGGGCGCGGAATTCTGCGCGCCGATCACGGCACTGCACGGGCACGTGGAATACCTGCTGGACAAGGCGGATTTCATCTTTCTGCCGTATTACCTGGACAACCGGGAAAAAGACGGGGGTGCCCGGCGGCAGTACTGTTACTACTCCCAGTACATCCCGGCCCTGATTGCGGACATGGCGCCCTCGGACAAGCACCGGGTAATCTCGCCGGTCATCCGGTTTCTGTACAACAGTTTTCATGTGCGCCTGGCGCTCTATCGGGCCGTGCGGCAGATGGACCCCGGGGCCGGGTTTTTCGAGGTCATCCGGGCCTATGAAAAGGCGCAGGCCGGACACCAGGCAGCCCTGCAGAAGTGGCGGCAGGTCTATGAAGATCACATTTCCCGGACCGACGATATTTCCGTGATGTTTCTGGGCCGGCCCTACACGGTGCTGGACCCGGACATGAACAAAAACATCCCCCGGATATTTGCCACCCTCGGGGTCAAGGGGTTTTTCCAGGACATGCAGGATCCGGAGACTGCAGATGTTGCCGATATCGCCCCGTTTCTTTCGGAGCTGCACTGGAACTATGCCGCGGATATCATCAAGGCGGCAAAACGCGCCTCCGAGACCCCGGGGCTTTACCCGGTACTCATAACCTCGTTTAAATGCTCGCCGGATTCCTTTATCAGGGAGGTGTTCCAGTCCCTGATGGAGGGGGCGGACAAGCCCTACCTGATCCTGGAACTCGATGAGCATGGATCAAGCGTGGGATACGAAACCCGCATCGAGTCCGCGGTCCGGGCTTTTCGCAATCACGCCGGGCGGGGCGAAGCGCGGAAAACCGATCCCGGGCGCATCAATCCGGTCAAATCCCCCACAATGAGCGATCAAACCATCGTGCTGCCAAACTGGGATCCCATCACCTGCCCGCTGTTGATAGCCAACATGCGGCGTGAGGGCATTGACGCCCGCCTGATCACCGAGACCCCGGATGCGATCAAGCGCAGCATGCGTTTAAACAGCGGCCAGTGCATCCCCATTAATGTCATGGTGCAGGAGTTCGTGGAACACGTGCGGGAAAACAACCTGGATCCGGCCAAAACCGCGCTCTGGATGGGACATTCCGAGGTGCCGTGCAATATCCGGCTTTATCCCTATAAGCTCAAGCAGATGCTCTCATCATTTGGCGGCGGCATGGAAAAGGCCTCGGTGCATACCGGCAATATTGCGTTTACCGACCTGTCCATACGCGCGGCCATGAACACCTATTTCGCCTTCATGTTCGGCGGCCTGCTGCGGCGCATGGGGTGCCGGACCCGGCCGTATGAAAAAATCCCCGGCCGGACCGACCAGGCGATTGCATCCGGCATCCGGATTCTGGAAGAAGCCTTTTCCGGCAGCCGCGAAAAGGAATCGGCCGTGATTGAAACCGTTTCCCTGTTCGAACGTATCGAAACCGAGCCGGGCAGCCGGCCCAAGGCGGCCATTTTCGGCGATCTTTATGCCCGGGACAACCCGGTGTTTAACCAGGACCTGATCGGCTTTATCGAGGCCTGCGGCGGCGAGGCTCTGACCACGCCATATACCGACTATGCCAAGATGATCGCTCCGGCCTATTTCAAAAAATGGTTCACCGAGGGCAAGGTATTCAGCATGCTGGTCAACCGGGGCCTGCTGGCCACCATGGTGCACCGGGAAAAGACCTACTACCGGCATTTTGAAAAGATCCTGCAGGAGCCGGAGCCGCAATACGACGTCGCCCCGGAGCAGATTCTGTCCGAATTCGGCATGGTCCCGGAAAATACCGGCGAGTCCATGGACAACATCTTAAAGATCTATTACATCCGCCGGCATCATCCTGATGTGTCCCTGTTTGTCCAGACCAGCCCGGCTTTCTGCTGTCCGTCTCTGATCACCGAGGCCATGGCCAACACCATCGAGGCCAAAACCGGGGTGCCGGTGGTATCAATTACCTACGACGGCACCGGCGGGGAAAAGAACCGCAAGATCATTCCGTATCTGAAGTACGCGCGGGGCGGCATTGGCGCCCAGGCCTTTGACCGCGCAGAACCCGGATCATTCTGACCGGTTGCGCCGGGCGATTTTGTCAAACATTTTCACCATGCCGGTAAGCAGGTTATAAATGGACTCCGTGTCCAGGTTCTGGTCCGCGGTCTGGTCGAGGTAAATGTGCAGGCTCGATCCCATGCCTTCTTCCGGCTCCCAGTAGCAAAACATCACCGGCAAAAGGGGCAGGGGGTGCAAAACCACTGAAATATCGGAATTGATATCCGGGTGCGCCGCTGGTCTGCCGGCAAATATCTCGAGCATGTCGGAAAAAAGTTCCGGATAGGCATCAGCGATTTGTTTTAGCGGTGTTTCGCAGGTCCGCTGGAAATGATTGAGCCGCTCCGGCCCCCCCTTTAGTTCGCGGAAGGTAATCCAGTTGCCGGAAACCGGAACACCTTTGCTGTGGCGCACATAGTTT
>CAZTHW010000019.1:0-18607 GCA_964613595.1 uncultured Desulfobacteraceae bacterium
AGCAGGACCCTTTTTGAGGAGAGCGATCCATCTACCGAGTCGGCTGAGAGCCGAAATCATGCCAATCGACACGACCGTCTTGCCGGACCCCCCGCGCAATCCGGCGATCAATACCCGGGGAATCTCAATTGGTTCGGCCTCATTAAGCACAGTCCGGCCCGGTAGTGAAAATTGAAATAAAGCCCAATGGCATGTGCAGCCCGCTTAAACCTGGGCTGCCAACAATGCATTTATTCGTTTTCGTGCTCAGCGCCGGCCTGCTTGCCGGCACCTTTCAAGCCGTACATGGAGGTACTGCCGCTGGACCAGAACTCCAGGATGCCTTCATTGATCATCTGTGTGACGATCTTTTTGGCTTCCCGGGGCTTGGCATCCAGAATCTTGGCCAGGTCGCTGAAATAAAACTTGGACTTGGATTTGGATTTTTTCTGCAGGCCTTCAATAATTTTCTGTTTGGATTCTTCGTAGTCCAGTGCCATAGCGCGATGTCCTTATAATGTTAAATGGGGCGTTGCGGCGCGGTGCAAACCGCGCCGCAACGCACTTTTCTATGCCCGGCGCTCCGGTACCCGAATCAGGTCTAGAATTTAAACTGCGTTGTCTGGCGCCACGTGTAGTATGCCGGGTCACGAAAATCGTCAATAAGATGATGCGTGAATTCGAGATCACATTTCTCGAAAAACCGTTCCCATCCGATGCGCTCGGCCCACTCGCCCAGACGCTCGTACTTCCTGGCGTCAGCCGCGTAAACATCAACGATCTTCTTGATTGTCTCGGCTGTTTTGGGCCAGCGCGGCGGCTCGTTGGGAATAAAGGCCACGGCCACCTTGGAGAACTTGGGCGCGGAAATCCGGTTGGAGACCTTGCCACCCACCATCAGCACAATGCCGTCACCTTCCTTGTCCGCCAGCGGCAGTGCGGGACACATGGTGTAACAGTTGCCGCAGAACATGCAGCGGCTCTGGTTGACCTCCACACTGTTGACCGTCTTGCCTTCGATCTCCACCTTCTTGGGCTTAATCGCCGCGGTCGGGCAGGACGCAATGGCCAGCGGAATCTCGCACATCTTGTCCAGGTATTCGTGGTCAACCATGGGCGGCTTGCGGTGATAGCCCAGAATGGCGATGTCCGAGCAATGCACGGCACCGCACATGTTCAGGCAGCAGGCCAGGGAAATCCGCAGATGTGCCGGCAGCCGCATATCCTGAAAATCATTGAACACTTCGTCCATGACCCCTTTGACCGGACCGGATGCGTCTGTTGCCGGCGTATGACAGTGAATCCATCCCTGGGTGTGCACGATGTTGGTAATGCCCGCACCGGTGCCGCCGACAGGGAACTTGTAGCTGCCGCCGGCAAACTTGCGGCTCTGGAGATCATCGATTAACGGCTGGACCTTGTCCTTGCTGTCAACCATGAACTCCACGTTGTTCCGGGTGGTCCAGCGGACGTAGCCGCCGCAGTGCTTATCCGCAATTTCACAGATTTCGCGGATCAAGCTGACACTCATCAGGCGGGCGCCGCCGGCGCGCACCGTGTACACCTCATCTCCGGTTTCAGAAACATGCACCAGGACGCCGGGCTGCAGAATCTCGTGATACAGCCACTGGCCCTTGTTCTTCTTGATAACCGGCGGATAAAACTCTTCGTAATTTCTTGGACCGATATCTGTAATCCGATCCTGCATCGGATTTTCGGGATCGTATCCTGAGGAAATAAAAGCCATGATCAACCCCCTTCTATCTCTTGTGATGTTTGCGGAATTCGTTTACGTCACGCTCCCAGCCGCCTTCGACTTCTTCTTCCTTCCAGAAGATGTAGGGATTGTGCCGCGGTTCGGAGACATGCTGCGGGATCGGATCAACCTCTGTCATCTCGAGCAGCTTCTGGAAGCCCTGGCGCTTCATGAGTTCACCGAGGCGCTCCCGGTTCTTGCCTTCTTCCATCCACCAGTCCCAGATCTTCTCGATGTAATCCTTGACCTCCTGGTAGTCGTTGTCTTTATTGACTTCCACAAACGGAACCAGCAGAGAGCTCATCTGGGCGCCGTCAAGAATAGGCGCCTTGGCGCCGACCAGGATGGAACATCCGGTCTGCTTGCCGGGGCGCAGGGCGCGCGGCATGGTGTTGATGCAATGCATGCAGCGGGTGCACTCCTTGTTGTTGATTTCAAGCTTGCCGTCTTCATACCGCATGCACTCGGTCGGGCACAGATCGATGACTTCTTTCTGGATGTCGAACTTGCCCCAGTCACGTCCCGCATGCGCACCTGCGTTGGGCTTGAGCTCGCCGCCCACGTATGCCTTGACCGCTTCCTGGTCAATACGGATGTCGTCTTTCCAGGTTCCGATAAAGGACATGTCAGCACGCGCAATGGAGGCCACGCAACAATTGGGACAGCCGTCAAACTTGAATTTGAACTTGTAGGGGAATGCCGGTCTGTGCAGCTCGTCCTGATATTCATTGGTCAGGTGATGGCACAGGTCCTGGGTATCGTAACAGGCGTACTCGCATCGGGCCTGGCCGATGCAGTCTGCCGGGGTCCGCAGGTTGGATCCGGAACCGCCCAGGTCCTGGTTGAGATTATGGGTCAGTTCATAGAAAATTTCTTCAAGCTGCGGGGTGGTGGTGCCGAGAAAAACGATGTCACCGGTGGAGCCGTGCATGTTGGTCAGCCCGCTGCCCCGGAACTCCCAAAGGTCGCAGAGTTGTTTGAGATAATCGGTTGTGTAGAACTTGCCCGAAGGCTGATTGACCCGGAGTGTGTGAAAATGCGCCACGCCGGGGAAATTTTCCGGCTGATCACAATAACGGCCGATCACGCCGCCGCCGTAACCGAACACGCCCACGATGCCGCCGTGCTTCCAATGGGTTTCCCCGTCCTTGTAGGAAAGCTCAAGAACGCCCATCAGGTCTTCCACAACATCCGTTGGGACCTGAAATTCGACATTGTTGACATTCTTTGCCCTTGCCTCAGCTTCCTGTTTCATGTCCGATACAAAACTCGGCCACGGTCCGCCTTCCAGCTGATCGAGCAAGGGGGTTTCGTGCTTTGTCATTGTCATACCTCCCTTTCATTTAAATTAAGCCACATTTTTATCCTTCCGAGGCCCGCAAACTCCTGCCAAATATCTAATTGCCTTTTTCACGACTACAACAAAAGGTTATTTTATAGAATTCTTACGTTTTATTGTCAATAAAAAACGCCTCTTTTTATTCAGCACACCCGGCGCGCAAGTCTTTCATGCAGGGCTTTTCCGGCAGGAGCAATCTTCCGGTACACTGGCGGGATTACAAAAAATCAACTCCCGCTGTACCGCATCTCCGGTCATCCCGCATACGAATAAGCACCCCGGGCGCCCGAATTTTCAGCACACGGAAACCATGCTTCGCCTCTGACTTTCCCTTCACGGGCGGGGGCTTTGCCGCAGCCTTCAGGCATTGTCTTTTTCGATTTCCGCCACGATTTCCGGGGCCACCTCATAGCCCAGTTCCCGTGCGAGGCGGCAATGATGCGCTGCTTTGGCGGAATCCCCCTTTTCCAGGTAAGCAATGGCCAGGTTGTTGTGCACCACCGCAAAATTTTCATCAATTTCCAGGGCGTTTACCCCGGCTTCAATGCTCTTGTCCACCTGACCGGCAAACAGATAGGCATTGGCCAGCGTGGCGTGGGCCTGAATGAACCTGGAGTTGTACTTGATCGCCTTTTTCAGGGCGGCGATGGCCTCTTCCACGTTCCCCTTCTGGAGCTGCACAAATCCGATATTTCCGTGGCCTTCGGCAAAGGCCGCCCGCACCTTCACACTTTGCTGGTTATATGCCAGACACCCGTCGATATCCCCGCGCTGAAGCTGAATCCCCCCAAGCTGCACATAGGCCTCAGCCAGGGAGGGGCTGCAGCGGATGGCCTCCTTGAGCTCCTCTTCGGCCTCTTCAAATCTGCGCAGTCCTAGCAGCGCTGTGGCCAGGTTATAATGACTCATGCCGCATTCCGGATTGGACATGATGGCAAACCGCTGCTCTTCGATATATTGATCAACTGTTTTCTCGCTTGTCATAAAAACTCCCTTTTCCCCGCTATTTTCTGTACCCGGCGGCAAACCGGCGTACCTGAAGTCTTATCGTTTCATGATTGAAGCAACTCACACTAAAAAATGAGACCGCAAATTGTCAAGAAAAATCCCGTTTGATGCGCCATTCTCGCAAAATCCCCTTTTGCCCCGGCCCTGTGCCATCTTTTCGCCGGAATTGCGCACATTTTTTATTTGACACCTTTTTTGAAGTTCATAATAATATTAAGAATATGACAGTGACCGGATCGACTCCGGAACCGTTTGACTTGACGGATCGGATAAAGAACTTTCCCATACGCTGCAATAATTGATGAACTCGTAAAAAGTCTGATTTTAGATGGTGCCGTAAAAAGTTCAAGATCAAGGCTTGCGCAATTTCGAAGAATGCAGTCACGCCGTTGGCGTGATGAAATTCTGAGAAATTGCGCGTAACGCAGATATTGGACGTTTTACGGTGCCATCATAATTGAGACTGCCCAAGACATAGAAGGAGGAAGGCCTATGCAGCCAGGATGCTATACTGCCCTGATCACCCCGTTTGACAACGGCAATGCGGTTGATGCGGCGGGCCTGGAAAAGCTGATCACATTTCAGATCGAAAACGGAATCAACGGCATTCTTGCCGTGGGTACCACGGGTGAAAGCCCGACCCTGGACTGGGACGAGCACATCCGGGTCATTGATGCCATTGCCGGCCAGGCCCGAAACCGGTGCGCCTGCATTGCAGGCACGGGCAGCAACAACACCGCGGAAACCCTGGAAGCCACACGCCATGCGGTCAAGTCCGGTTGCGAGGCCGTGTTGCTGGTCGATCCCTACTACAACGGGCCCAGTTCCCTGGAAATCCGGCGGGAATATGTGGCGCCCGTGGCCCGGGAATTTCCGGGAACCACCGTTATTCCGTACGTGATTCCGGGACGGACCGGGGCGCAGATGTTTCCCGAGGACCTGGCCATCCTTTTCAAAGACCACCCCAACGTCGGCTGCGTCAAGGAGGCCACCGGCAGCCTGGAGAACATGCGCCGCACCCGCCGGTGCTGCGGGGATCAATATTTGATCCTCTCCGGCGACGACGGCATAACCCATGACATGATGACCGATCCGGATATCCGGGGCGGCGGGGTGATCTCCGTGATGGCCAATATCGCGCCAAAAGCGGTCACGGATCTGGTCGCCCACATCCTGGAAGGCCGCACGGATGCGGCCAAAAGCACTTTTGACGAATTAAAGCCCCTGTTTGACATCGTCTCGATTAAAACCACCGAAAAAACCCCCTACGGCGAGGTCACCTGCAGGGCGAGAAATCCGTTGCCGGTCAAGACCCTGATGCAGATCCTGGGCATGCCTGCCGGTCCCTGCCGGCAGCCGCTGGGTAAAATGACACAGGCCGGCCTTGACACGGTGCTGGAAGCCGCAAGAAAGGTACAAGCCGATGCCCCCCATGTCCTGGCCCCGGCTGCGGATTTCTTCGGCATTGACATCGAACAGCGCCTAAACGACCCGAAATATGCCGAAGGGTTGGCATACGAAGAATATTAACGTCTGAAACAAAAACAGAACCACGAAGATCACGAAGTGCGCGAAGAATCATAATTAAAAGTTAAAATCTTCGTGCGCTTCGTGGTTGAAAACACCTTTTATTGCTCGCCCGGCTTGGAAGCCGCTTCCTGCCGCATGCGCCGGTTTTCTGCCTCCTCGGGATTTAACTGGAAATCGCCTTCCTGGAAAAGCAGCCATTTCAGCCACCGGAAGCTGAAATTCAGCAGCGCCAGTTCGTCATTGCGGATCTCCGCTACGGTTTCGTTATCCACCTGGTAGAGGTTCAAAAACGAGCTTTCAAACACAAACCGCCGGAACCGGTCGATATCATAGCTGGCCGTAAAAAACATGTTCTTGGTTTTCTCTGTCAGGCGGATATTGGCGGGAATGGAGCGCTTGCGCACAAGCAGCTCGGTCCACGGGGCGTTTATACTGTCATAGACATCCACCCCCTGGTCGCGCCGCCATTCTTCAACGCTCCACTCGGTATCCTCTTCAAATCCCCTGCAGTGCTCCTCATTGATGAAAAAATAAAACCCTTCGGCCTCCTCGGGCTTATGACTCAGGGATGCCACGCCCAGCGGGTAATAACGGCAGGTGGTGGGCCGGTCCTCATAAATAATGCAGCCATCGCCCTCCCGGACAAACGGACAGACCGGCTCGCCGGGCTGATCATCGAGCATTCGAAGCGTGACCACCGGCAAATCGGTTTTTTCCAGCAACTGCGGCGTGGTGTACATCGCCAGAAATTCCTCTGAGGTCATCTGCAGGCGGTTTTTCAAACGGACAATGTCATAAGGGGTCAACATGATGTTAATCCCGCGGCAGCAGCTGGTAAAACACGAGATCCCGGGATAACACCGGAAATTAAAACGGCTTTGGGCACTGAGCTTGACCGGCGGGATGCCGGCATTGTTTTCTGTTTCCATGGCAATGCTCCTTATATGGTTCAATTTAAATGCTTTTTTGCGCTCTTTCGAAATTGCACTTCGTTGGAAGTCTAAAAAATGTTATGCCCGCCTGGCAATAAAAATATAAGATTCCGATTTTACTTAACCACTTAATCACTTAAAACTTAACGGTTTCGTAAAAAGCTGCTTATTCCGCCAGGGCGGTATTTTTGCAACAAAGGAAATCCGTAAACACCTTGGCTGATCGGCGATGCGAAAAAGGAGTTTCCTCGCTCCAGGAGCCTCTCCGAGCCTCAATTTCCGCTCGGAAACCCGCTTTTCCGCACCGCCGTCAGGGCAGCTGAAGTGCAATTTCGTAAGATCGCAAAAAAAGCATTTCCATAGTGAGCTGGGCTGTTTGATGTCAAATTTTCTTTAACGAGATTGTTTTAACCTTAAAAGGAGGCGTTATAATGAAAGGATCAAAGAATGGGTTTGGATTGTTGGCTTTTTTGCTGGCCTTAACCGCAGCATTTTTTATTGTTGCAGGATGCAATGACAGCAACGAAGAGTCTGTTCCCGGTTACGGCGGATCAATCCCGAAGGGGGATTATGTCACTGCTGAAATCAACGAAAGCCAGATCACGATAAAAAATTATCAGGAAAGTACCATGGATACAACTCTTGGTTTTGGAGGAGTACCAGCCGGAGAGGATTTTGGTTCTTCCATTATACATCTTACGGATTTCGATGTTGACGGAAACTATTATCTAATGGCCCTGGTTGAGGACCGGGTCCTTGCGCTGCATAAGATGGACTCAGAGCTGAATCCGCTTTCCGCGGAACTGCCTGTATACATGTTTGAAAAAACAAGCCTGACCGCAGCGGATCTCAAGGGCAGAGCCTTCAACTTTATGGAACTGTTTGCCGGCAGCGAAGGCCGGCTCTTCGTGGAAGTCGGGATTATCGGTTTTGATACGGATCCTGCCGGCAGGCTTTACGGGGCGGCAGATGATTCCGAAGAAGACGCTGTTTACAGCATTACAAACGGCGAGGACGACATTTTCAATACCGACGACGATCTCACCCTGGATAAGGCCGAAACGATCGATGACGGTTCCCTGGTGATTTGGGAGAACGGAACCGGCAACTGGCAGGATGCCACTACGCTTACAGGATCGACCACCGGCCCGGTAGTTCTGGATCACGGACCCGGCGAGGTTGCCGGCGGCGGTGCGGGCTTTGCCTTCCCTCAGGTGCCGGCGGATATGTCGGCGGATGAATTCTGGGAAACGGTTACCGGCGATTACTTCCTGATTGCGCATTATACGGAGACCGATAACGGCATCGCTGAATCCGATTATCTGCGGTGTTATGCAGAACAGAAAAATCCCGGAGAGTGGGACGGTATGCTGTATCTGAGCTTTGACCTGGCCATCGATCCATCCGAGAAGGGGGGGGCAGATATCTCGATGACGATCATTCCACTGGATGAGGACACGGCCGCGATAAAAGACATTGAAGAAAAAGCCGCTTTCAGCAATGCCGAATCCGAAGCGGTGCAAAATGCCACGCAGGGCAGGGGGCTTTTCCTGGGTGACGAAGATGCATCTGATTCTACGAGTTCACGAGATGTATCTGATTTTACAATCGCGTTTGATCCGGACGGCAACTATATCATGGGCGTAAAATCCGCCGATCCGGACGGGACAGATTATTTTAGCCCGGTAACCGGCTTCGGGCTCGGCATCCGGGACCGCAACTGGCAGAAAAGCGAATCAAGCCAATCAGTTGAATGATAACATTGATGCTCAGTTGTAATCAAGCCCGGGAATCATCCACTCCCGGGCTTGATCGGCGGTTATGACAAGACTTCATAACGGGCGTCGTCTGTCAATCCGTTCAAAAATACGGCTGATTCCGGGACGAAACATATCAGCACGGCATCCGGGTGATCGGCAAAAGCCTGCATATCCGGATGCCGGCTGAGCAGCAGGTCGCTGCCGATCTCAACTCTTGTCAAAGGATTCCAGAAACTGTGTTAATGCGGAAAAGTCGGCATCCCCGTATCCCGCCTGTCGTGCCATGGCAAAAATTTCTTTTACCGCTGCGGCGGCAGGCATGGGAATTTGCTGCTCATATGCGGTCATACTCGCCAGATGGAGGTCCTTGTGCATCCATTTGAGCGGAAAATCCGCTCCATAATCCCCGCTATCCATCTTTTCCCGTTTCCCCCCGATAAAACCGGGCACCACCGGCGCGCCGATCAGCGTCGAAAACAGGGTCTCCTTTGAAAATCCGAGGGCCTGGCCCAGGTTCAGCACTTCTGAGAACAAGGCCATGCCTCCGCCCAGCAGCAGGTTGAACAGCATTTTCATCCCGCTGCCGCTGCCTGCTGCACCGGTGTGCAGGGTTTTTTTGCCCATAACGGCCAAAAGCGGTCGGCAGGTTTCCACGTCCGCCTCTTCTCCGCCCGCAAAAAATATCAGCTCGCCTTTTTCCGCCGGGACCCGGGATCCGGCCACCGGGGCATCAACATACCGCACCCCGCATGCCGCCGACGCATCAGCCATATGCCGGGCAAAAGAGGGGTTAACCGTGGAGCAGTTCACCCAGAGACCATTTGTGCGCATTCCTGCAAGCATGCCCTTTTCGCCCTGCACGGTTCCGGCAACAACATCGGGGTCTGCCAGCATGGTGAAAACAATATCCGATTTTTCGGCGACTTCAGCCGGCGACACGTCTGCGGCGGCGCCCTTTTGAATCAGCGGTTCGGTCTTGCTTTGGGTGCGGTTATATACCGTCAGGTCATAACCGGCATCCATAAGGTTCATGGCCATTCGGCTGCCCATGATGCCCAGTCCGATAAATCCGATGCGCATGGCGTTTTCTCCTTTCGGTTGCTGGTGTTGGCATTTCACGGCTGTGCCGTTTTCTCCTTTTTTTTGCCGAGAGCCTCTTCCTTTAAAAATATTCAGCGCATGGAATATTTCAAAGGATTCTCATCTTGACATCAATGGCTGATTATTTTAGTTGGTTCGTATACGAACAATTTATCATCACCGCCCTAAGCCGATGACGAAACTGCCGGAAGATTTGCCTGAATGCATGGTTTTTTTGCTGGGCAAGGCCTACCAGAAGGCCCATAACAGCCTCAAAAGCCGCCTGAAGCCCTACGGCTGACCAATATGCAGCACCTGGTGCTCGAAGCCTTGTGGTATCAGGACGGGATGACCGCCACGGAGCTTTCGAGGCTCCTGCTGCTTGACAAGGCGACACTCTCGGGTGTCCTGGAACGTATGGCCGAGACCGGCTGGATTGTCAAAACCCCGGACCCGGACGACCGGCGGGTCCAGCGGCTGCATCCGTCCCGCAAGGCAAACGAATTCAAGGAGGAACTGATCCGGCAACGCCGGGCCTCAAATCAGGAAATCCTGGAGGGATTCACCAGCGAGGAGCGCATTCTGCTCAAGCGGCTGCTGCACGATATCATCTGAGATTGGTTCCGGCTGAACCGTATAGTTCGTATACAAACATATCCAGGAAACTGCAGACTGTATATCAAGACAAATTTTACTTCTCATGGAGGCCCCATGCTGCTCAATCCCAAGAAAGAAACCTTTGAACACCTGGACCCCCGCTCCAGGCAAATCATGAAAAAGACCATCGAATATTTCGAATCCCGGGGCAAGGCACAACTCAAGGAAGACGCCCATGATCGCCGGTGGTATCGGGATTTTCTGGATTTTCTCAAGGAAAACGAAGTATTTGCAACGCTTCTGACCCCGCAGGCCCACGTGGTTGACGGTGATGCGGACAAGCGGTGGGATACGTTCCGAAACTGCGATTTCAACGAAATACTGGCCTTTTACAACCTGTCGCACTGGTATGCATGGCAGGTCACCATTCTCGGGCTGGGGCCGATATTCATGGGAAACAACGAGGAGATCAAAAAGGAGGCCGCCCGCATGTTGAAAGAGGGCGGCATATTTGCCTTCGGACTTTCCGAGCGGGCTCACGGCGCGGATCTGTATTCAACCGAGATGAGCCTTACCCCCCTGGCAGAGGGCAAATACGTTGCAGACGGGGGCAAGTACTACATCGGCAATGCCAACGAGGCCGCAATGGTATCCACGTTCGGCAAGAACTCGGAAACCGATGAGTTCGTATTTTTTGTGGCCGATCCGACCCATGAAAATTATGACCTGGTGCAGAACGTGGTGGACTGGGAGGGTTATGTGGCCGAATACCACTTAAACGGCTATCCGGTCACTGACCGCGAGATCCTTTCCACCGGCAGGGATGCCTGGGATTCGGCTTTGAACACGGTAAACGTGGGCAAGTTCAACCTGGGATGGGGCGCCATCGGCCTTGCCACCCATGCCTTTTATGAGGCCATCAACCATGCCGGCCACCGCAACCTGTACGGAAAATATGTCACGGATTTCCCTCATATCAAGCAGCTTTTTGTCGATGCCTTCGCGCGGCTGGCGGCCATGAAGCTTTTTTCCCAGCGGGCGACCGATTACATGCGCTCGGCTTCGGCCGAAGACCGGCGCTACCTGCTATACACCCCGATCACCAAGATGAAGGTACCCACCCAGGGCGAAGAAGTGATCAATCTGCTCTGGGACGTGATTGCAGCCCGCGGTTTTGAAAAAGACGTCTGCTTCGAGCTTGCGACCCAGGACATCCGTTCCCTGCCGAAACTGGAGGGAACCGTTCACGTGAACATGGCCCTGATAATCAAGTTCATTGCCAACTACTTCTTTAATCCGGGACAGTTCCCGGAGGTGCCGAAACGAAATGATCCGGCAGATGATACCTTTCTGTTTAACCAGGGCCCAACCAAGGGGTTGGGCAAAATCCAGTTCCACGACTACAATATTGCCTACAACAGCGTGGATCTGCCCAACGTCAACATTTTCAAGGAGCAGATCGGCGTTTTCAAGGACTTTCTGGCCCAGGCCCCGCCGGATGCGGACCAGGCCAAAAACATTGATTTTCTCCTTGCCGTGGGCGAACTTTTTACCCTTGTGGCCTATGGTCAGCTGATTATTGAAAAATACCAGATCGAAGGGTTCGAGGACGATCTGCTCGAACAGATATTTGATTTCATGGTGCGCGATTTTTCCCGTTATGCGCTTCAGCTTCACTCCAAGGCCGACGCCACGGAAAACCAGATGCAGTGGTGCATGAACATGATCCGCAAACCGGTGTATGACGGAAAGCGCTTTATCCGGTTCTGGCAGGAATACGTGGATGCGTTAAAAGACACCTATGAGATGAATCCGTAAGGCAAAAAAACAACAAGGCCGCCCGAATCGCTTCCGGGCGGCCATGAAATGAAAGGATGGCGGGAAATTCACTCCCCCTTGAATTCGGGCTGCCGTTTCTGCATAAACGCGGTCATTCCTTCCATCATGTCCTTTGTTTCAAAAAGTTTGACCAGGGACTCGCGTTCCTTTTCCAGATGCTCGGTCATAGAAAGGTCCGGGCTTTCGGCCGTCAGCGACAAAATGGCCCGAAGGGCCAGCGGCGGCCGGGCTGCAAGCTGGCGCGCATACGCGAGGGATTCTTCCAGCACTTGTTCCTTGTCGCAAATGCGGTTGACCAGGCCCATCTCGTAGGCCTTTTCCGCGGGTACCTGCTCGCCAAAGGTCATCATCTCAATTGCCCGGGCTCTGCCCACGTAGCGCGGCAGCCGCAGGGTGCCACCGTAACCGGGTATAATCCCCAGGTTGGTTTCGGTTAGCCCGATTCTGGATTCCCGGTTTAGAATCCGGAAATGGCAGGCCATGGCGAGCTCCAGCCCGCCGCCGAATGCGTGCCCGTTCATTGCGGCCACCACGGGCAGGCCCAGGGTTTCAACCCGGCTCCAGGTCTCCTGTCCGCGTTTTAAAAATTCCAGGGGGGTATAATTGCCGAATCCGCCGGAAAGATCCGCACCTGCGGAAAATATCTTGTCTCCGGCACCTGTAATCACCACCGCCCGCAGGCCGTCTTCTTCCAGTATGCGATCTAGGATCGAATCCATGAATTCGAACACTTCGTTGCTCAACTGGTTGGCCTTGGGCTTGTTCAGGGTAATCAGCCCGATTTGCTCCTGACGTTGATAAAGCACCGGGTCGCTCATTTTTTTCATCCTTTCTCAATGGAAGAGGGGACAGATTTGAAATCTGTCCCCGGAGTTCGCACACCGGGAAGGGGACAGACCCGAGGTCTGTCGTCCCCGGAGTTACTTTATGCGAAGTTTTTAAACGAGCCGTCCTTGATCTCGGGTTCAGGGGTCAGGATGGAAAGTCCGTAGCGGTCCTTGAGCTTGTCCAGGGACGCGGTGAGCTGCTCGACCTGCATGTTCACCGCCAGGGCAAAAGGCCCGGCAATCGCCTTGGTGCCGTATACCATGGCCTGGTCAATGTCGTCTCTGCAGCGGGCAATGCCCTCCTTATGCACCTTTACGGCCTCGTTGGCCTGGATGGCCAGAAAATCCTGGGGCCCTAGTTCCTGGGATTCCTTGTCGGGATCGATCTGTGCCTGGCCGTTTTGCCAGACATAGATGCCCTTGCCGCTTTTCATGCCGAGTTCGCCATTGGAAAGCTTCTCCCGGATAACGCGGCCGGGCCGGTAATCCGCGGAAAGGGTCTGGGCATAGTACTGCAGCGTATCCTCGAATACGTCCAGGCCCACGTAGTCTGCCAGCTCAAACGGCCCCATGGGCATGCCCACCTTTTTCATGACATTGTCAATGGCCGCGGGTTCAATCACCCCTTCATCCAGGATGGCGTTGAGCAGGGCCTGGCTCGGGGCGTTGATGCGATTGACAATAAAGCCGGGGGCATCCTTTAGTACCTTGACCGGCACCTTGCCGCATTTTTGGGCGAATTCAGCCGCCGTGTCCATGTTTTGCGCATCCGTGAATTCGCAGCCGATGACCTCCACCAGCTTCATCCGGTTGACCGGGTTGAAAAAATGCAGGCCGATAAACCGCTGCGGGTTGGAAATCGCTTCAGCCAGTTCCGTAATGCTCATGGTGGAAGTGTTGGAAGCCAGGATGGCGTCCTGTGGTGCATTATCCGAGACGTTCTTAAAGACCGACTTTTTCAGATCCATTTTTTCAGGCACGGCCTCTACCACGAGCTGGGCCCCGGAAACGGCTTCAGCCACCTCCAGAGTGGTGTGCAGCCGACTGGAAAGAATGGTTTCCTTGTCCGCCCCGGTAATTTTTCCCTTGCCCACCAGGAAATCCAGGCTGTCAGTAATGTTGGCAACGGCTTTATCCAGCATGTCCTGCTGTATATCCTGGAGCGTAACATCAACGCCGGCCATGGAAAATACCTGGGCAATGCCGTGACCCATGGCCCCGGAGCCTATCACGGCCGCCTTTTTGATCTCTTCCGCCTTCATACATGCCTCCCTTTCTATCTGCCGCTACTTGAGCTGAGTGCTGCTCAGGTTTAAAATATTGCGCGCCACGATCAGATGCTGGATCTGGCCGGTTCCCTCGAAAATGTCCAGGATTTTGCTGTCACGCATCCATTTTTCAGCCAGATGCTGCCGGCTGTAGCCCAGCGGCCCGAGCAGTTCGCAGCATTGCTGGGTAATAAGGGTGCCATATCTGCCGGCCTTGGCCTTTGCCATTGAGGCTTCCACGTTGTTGGTTTCACCCTCGTCCGCCATGCACGCCGCACGCCAGGTCAAAAGGCGCATGGCTTCCAGGTGCGCCTCCATTTTATAGAACGTGTTTTGAATACTGCTGACATTGACCGGCTTGAGATCATAGTCGATCTGATAGCCGTGCGCTTCAAGCTGCTGCCGGGTAAAGTCCAGCGCGGCCCGGGCCACGCCCACAGACATGGCCGCAATCATGGGCCGGGTATTGTCAAAGGTCTTCATGACCCCTTTAAAACCCTCGGTGTTTTTCTTGATTTCCGAACTGCCCAGGATGTTGTCCCTGGGAATCCGGCAGTTGTTAAAGACCAGGGTGCCGGTGTCCGAAGCCCGGATCCCCAGCTTGTGTTCCAGGTGATCCAGGGTGAGTCCGGGGGTTGCCTTTTCCACGACAAAGGGCTTGATCCCGGACTTGCCGGCGCTCGGATCAATGGTGGCCCAAACCACCACCGCATCACAGCGATCGGCACAGGTGACGAAAATCTTTTCCCCGTTTAAGACCCATTCATCCCCGTCAAGCTCGGCAGTGGTGGATACGGAACCGGAATCGGAGCCTGCCTCGGGTTCGGTAATGGCCATGGCCACCCATTTGTTGCCGAACCGTTCCATCTGGTCATCCGTGGCCACCGCAGCTATCGATGCGTTGCCGAGACCGGCGTTGGGCAATGTGAGCAACAGCCCCACATCCCCCCAGGCCAGTTCCTCAATGGTGACCACGGTCGAGAGATTCTGGCCCATGCCGGACTTCTGCTTTTTCTTTTTGTCATCCTTGGCCGAATCCTTTTTCTTCCGGGAGCCGCCCATCACCGGGATGTTTTTGAACATATCGAGTTCATGGGGGTAGGTGTGCTCCTTCTCGTCGTATTTCCGGGCCACCGGGCGAAATATGCTCTCGGCCATCTGGCGCATGCTGCCTTGAACATTTACCATCTTTTCATCAGGTTCGAGATTGATCATAACAGACTCCACTTTCAGCATTTAGACGATTGCCAGGGCTTCAAAGTTGCCGATGCCCCTTGCGTTTCTGTAGTAGCGTTCAACCGGGTAATCCCGAATGTAGCCGTGGCCGCCCAGAACCTGGACGCCGTAATCGGTGAGCTTTGTGGTCATTTCATCGGCATAGAGTTTTGCCAGATAGGAATGTCGTTTGGCATCATTGCCGGCTTCCAGGCTGGAGGCCGCACGCCAGGTCATAAAACGAAGTGCATCGGTTTCATAAGCCATTTCCGCCACGGTAAAAGCAACTGCCTGCCGGCATCCAATGGGTTCTCCGAACTGTTGACGGGTTTTGGCATATTGCCGGGCAAAATCGTAAGAAGCCCTGACCAGGCCCGTGCCCAGGGCTGCCATCGCGGTTCTGGCCCGGGAGAGAACGGTTTCATACCCGGTATTTTCACCGGGTGCAAGGCAGTTTTCTTCAGGTACCCGGCAGTTTTCCAGGCTGACCCCAAAGGTTTCAAGGGCTGCCAGGCCCATGTTTTTTTCCCGCTCCCCGACGCTCAGCCCGCTGGTCCCGTTTTCAACGATAAACAGGCGGTTTTCCCCGTCTGCTGCGGCTGCCACAAGGATATGACTTGCCCGGGCGGCATAGGGAACCAGGCATTTGGTGCCGTTTAGCACGTACGCCCCGTTATCCCGGGTTGCCGTGGTATTTAAACGGACCGGGTCAAATCCGATGGCCGGCTCATTTAAAGCCAGGGTCAGGCCGGGGTAATTTTCAGTGCAGGCCAGGGGGAGAAATTTTTCCTGCTGGGCCGGGGTCCCCATTTCCATTATCGGTACGATAAACAGGGACGGCAGAAGTGCAGCCACAGCCACGGAAACATCGCCGTAGGCCAGCTCCTCGATGGCAAGCACATTTTCCAGGGGCGAGGCCGCCAGGCCGAATCCGCCGTATGTTTCCGGCACCTGTGAAATGCAGAGGCCCAGTTCCCAAATTTTTTGAAGCGTTTCCGGCGGAATTTCGCCGGATTCGTCCATGTCATGGGCGTTTTCCACGACAAGATCCCTGACCACCCTGGCCACTTCGTCTTTAATCATTTTCTGCTGCTTGGACAGGCTGAATTGCACCATGCTGAATTCTCCTTACATATGGACGCGAGACGTGTCGGCGTTAAATCTTTTCCACCAACAAGGCGCCGGCATTTCCGAAGCCGCCGCAAAGCGTGGCCAGGCCGTATTTTTCATCCGGACGTTCGGTTTTCAGAATATTTAAAAGCGTAATCACGATTCTGGCACCGGATTCCCCGAGAGGATGGCCCAGTGCCAGGGCCCCGCCCCACTGGTTGACCTTTTCAAACGGGGCGTTTTCGTTGTCCAGACCCAGTTCACGGATGCATGCCAGGCTCTGGCTGGCAAAGGCCTCGTTTAACTCCACTGCGCCAAGGTCATCGGGTCCCAGTCCGGTCTTCTCAAAAAGCCTGCCTGTGGCCTTGATCGGTCCGATACCCATGAGGGTGGGATCGCAGCCTGCCAACACCCCAAAGCCGTATTTATAGGAATACGAAAGCCCGAGTTCGTCGGCTTTTTTGCGGCTCATCATCAGCATGGCACATGCGCCCTTGCTGACCGGAGACGATGTGGCCGCAGTAACCACACCGTTGGGCTTAAAAGGGCTCATCATGGTCCGCATCTTTTCCCGGTCCACCTTATTGCGGATGCCCTGGTCCGTGCGCACCGTAAACTCGTTTCCCTGCTCATCCACGCCGGTCAGGGCAACGATTTCATTGTCAAACTTGCCTGCATCCCGGGCCGCAGCAGCCTTTTTATGGGACCATTCCGCCATGTTTTCCATGTCTTCGCGATCGATGTGCCACTGCTCGGCAACCTTTTCCGCAGTGGGGCCCATGGGAAGTTCAGCCCCGTCGTAGTGGTTCAGCAGCCTGGGTGGAAAATCCATATTGGCACCCATGGGCACCTGGCCCATGTCCTCGACTCCGGCGGCCACCATGATATCGGTTTCCCCGCACATGATTGCCCGTGCGCAGTGAATGGTCGCGGCCATGCCCGAAGGGCACTGGTTGGTCAGGGTGTTGGTGGGCACATGATCCGGAAACCCGGATGCCAGCCAGGCCAGACGTCCGATATCGTTTTGGGGGCCGCTCGGATTGGCGCATCCCACAAACAATGCATCCAGGTCTCCGGGAGCCACTTGTGGATTGCGCTCAAAAAGACGATTGTAGACCGATGTTAACAATTCGTCGGGCCGGTAGTTCCGCAGCCATCCCTTTTCTGCATGCCCGCGGGTATTGGGCGTTCTGACCCCGTCTATAAAAACACATTCCTCCATACTTGAACTCCTTTGCGCAGTTGCGTATCAGCTTCCGGTTTCCGGCAGAAAAAGCTGCGGTTTATGTGAACAGCGGCTGTGTCGCCATGGCAAAGGCCATATCACCTTCGATCTTCATGGCCCCGGACATGAACAGATTGACCGGATTGCTTTCCTTGCGCATCAGGGAGGCTGAATCCGAAGTCTTCATCTTGAAGGTCGCCTCCGGGGAATAGGCTTCGTTAAACGATGCCTTGATCGTGTAGTCACTGCCGTCATCATTGCTCAGGATAGCTGTCATCACGCCCTTTAATCCTTGGAGCGTCTGATATTTCTGCTGGTTGAGATCGGTCATGATGCCCAGGAGCATATCAAGCTGTTGGTTTGCGATCATGCGCTCCAGGTCGTCCCTGGAAATCATGTAGCGGACCATGGCGTTATCCAGATCCTTGTCCGTGCCGACCTGGACATCCGTGCCGTCCTTGACCACAAAGCTGTATTTTTCCCCGTCCACGTCAATGACCAGGGTGAACTCCGTGCCTTTGAGCTCTTCGGTGCGGCCCTGGTTTTCCACGGATTCTTTTACCATTTTGGGGCCGTATTCCGTGAGCAGTTCCTGGATGCTGGTTTCTGCAGGTACATTAAACATAACGATTCCTCCTTTTAATCTGCGATTTTTACCATCGGTTTACTCGATTACAACACCTAAGACTGACATGTCAGTCTATACATATGTGTAATAACTTTTCGGCCGTTTGTCAACAGAAATCGGATTCGATTACAATTTTCCGTCTCTGCGGATTTTGCTTCTGAACCGGACCCGGATGCGATATGCTTGACATTTTAAAAAGCCGGGCCGGCAGGGGGGCAAAATGTTTAGTAAGCCGCGGAAATTTTAAGTTTTTTCCAGATTGACACGCCGCCGGATTCGTGCAATAGCACGTGCAAAAGCGGACAGGGATACTTAGTGCCCGAACGAAAACCAGGATTTTTTGTCAAGATCAAGGAAGGCGAAAATTTTAACCGCAGGCATACCCGAACCTAATTTGAGCGTTTCAAATTTTAACACGGATCAATATTTTATATTTTTTTAAGGAATTAAGTCATTTCCAGGTGTTAAAATTTGAAACCCTCCGGGATTTCCAATTTTGCCGCATCTACTGCGT